>JAEZDJ010000092.1 GCA_023429565.1 Actinomycetes bacterium | reverse complement strand
ATCGGCGTCGGCGATGACCTTCCTCTCGCCATGGTCCCCCGCAAGCAGATTGTCGTAGGTTTTCTCGATGCCGCTCTTGCCCACCTCGTCATCAGACTCGACATCGCGTCCGTCAGGAAACGTCTCCCCCGAAACCGAGCCGGTATAGCCCAGAGCGTGTGCGGCAAGCGCGCCATAGGGATAGTCGCGCACCGTGCGGGTTTCCACCGTCACGCCCGAGAACGCATCCGAATGTTCGGCGATGAAGGCTATGTCCCGCATGCGGGCATCGCTCGCCACCACCCGCTGGCTCTGGGCATGGGAGGTTGAGTCCTGGATACGCTGACGGACCACGTTGAAGGGCACCCCGAGAACCGTGGAGAGACGCTGCACGACGTCATGGTCATCGGCGACGTCGGGATCGGCAAGGACCGTGAGTGAGGAACGGTTGCGCACGAGCGCCAGGCCATCGGCGTCGCATATATACCCGCGGGGAGCTGGAGTCTTGACCGTGGTGTAGACGTTCGCCTCGGCCTCTTTGGCGTACACGCTTGACGACATCACCTGCATGCTCCACAGCTTGGCCGCAAGAGAGCCGAAGACCGCCGCCGCCAGCACGCCCATGGCAAGAAAGCGCGACTTGAGGCTCTCTGCAGGATTCGCCGCAGGCTGATGGGCCACTCCCGCCTTCCTGCCTCCCGACCCGGCTCGCGGCCCGTTTCCCAGCGAGGAGGACACGCCAACCGACTGGATGGAGCTCACGTTCTTCTTCACGCCGATGCTCGGCGTCTTGGTGCGGGCGCGCACGGCAAAGATCACCGCAACCACAATGATGGCGACCAGGAGCGCGGCGATGGCAGCGACAATGGCTATCAGCATGACGGACAGCCCTTAGCGCAACCGGGCGGTGCCAGGTTGCTGCTGCTGGGACGCGCTGGCAAAGGCGCGTGCAAGGAACGGATACATGATGAAGCCAACCACGCAGTCAAACAGGGCGGAGGGCAATGCCCGATACACAAGCGCGTCAAGCATGCTCACATCCGTCCCCACCGCGACGACGAGAACGGCATAGAGCGTCTCGACGACCAAGGCTCCCACGGCGAATATGGCAAGCGGAATGAACAGCGTGTCGTTGTCCAATGCGGCAAACGCCCGCGAAGCGCAAAACGACGCAAGCACGAGCAGGAGCGACATCGCTCCAAGGGGGCCTCCGCCAAGCAGGTCGAACGAGAGGCCGAGGACGAAAGGGAGAACGGGGCTTGCATTCTGCGGGAGAAGAATCGCCACGATGAGCACATAGGCCACGATAAAATTTGGCATTGACGAGAACAGGGCGATGTTCGGAGCCACAATGATCTGGAGAAGCAGCGCAACCGCGGCACCAAGGGCGGTGACTATTCCCGCACGTGTCATCGTCATTGGACATCTCCCTCCCCGCCGCCATCCGAATCGCTCGAACCGTCCGAGCCGACGCTCTTGACGACGAACACCTCTTCGAGCGAACTCGCCTTGTCGTTCGGCGAGACGACGATGCGCCGCGCCGCTTGTCCCTGTTTCGCATCGACCTTAACCACGGTGCCGATTATCAACCCTTTCGCATAGCTGCCCCCCGTGCCGGACGTCACGACGACATCCCCTTGGGCAACCTCCACGTCCACGTCGACGTTTTCCAGATAAAGGAGGCCGTCGAGCGAGCCTCGCACCACGCCTTCGGCGCGGCTGGATTGCACAAGCGCGGCAGCACCGCTGTTGGGATCGGTGAGCAGCCGAATGGTGGCCCGATGGTCAGTGACGCTCACGACCTGGCCGACCACGCCCGATGACCCCATGACGGTCATGCCGCTGTCGACGCCGTCCGCCTCGCCCACGTCGATGTCGACCGTCTGGTTCCATGCTTGGATGTTACGGCCGACCACGCGCGCAGCCACCCCGTCGAGATCGTAGAGTTGCTTCATGTTGAGCAAGCCCTGGAGGCGCTCGGCCTCTTGCTTGTACTCATCAGCCTGAGAAAGCAGCTCTCGCAGCTCGGCATTGCTCTCGCGCAGGCCGGACAGGGTGCCTTCGTCTGCGGTCAGGTCCGCCGTCGCATCGCCCGCCGATTCGGTGGTGGATCCAACCGCTGCGCTGGCGAACTTGAACGGAGCGGATAGCCCGGATGCGGCGTTCTGCACCGAATGCAGGACGCCGTCCTCCCCTTCGCGCGCATACAGCGTCATGAGAACGAGCGACACGGCGAGAAAAGCCACGAACAGAACCCGGCGAATCAGAGCCGAGCCGGTGTTTTGGAAGTTGAGTGCCATAAAACGAATACGTCGCCTTACTTGGAGCGCATGAGCGTCTGCTTGAGCGCCGTCGGCGTCTCGAGCACCTTCAGGCACCCGACAACGACGTTGGTCAATGCCGTCTCGCTCACCCAAACGGGTATCTCAAGCTTGTCGGTCAGATAGCGGTCGAGACCCGACAGAAGGCCGCCGCCACCCGTGAGCAAAATACCATTCTGAATGATGTCGGAAGCAAGATCGGGATTGGTCTTCTTGAACGTCTCCTTGATGTGCACGACCATCTCCTCAATGGGAGCCTGGAGCGCAGCCCTGACGTCTTCGGACTGGATGGTGACCTCCTTCGGCTGCTCGGTGATGACATCCTGGCCCGATATGATCATGTCCCGCTCGCGTCCGTCCTCAAACGGAAGGATGGAGCCTATCTTTATTTTGATGACCTCGGCCGTGCGCTCTCCGATCTTGATGCCGAGAAGGTCCCTCAGATGCATGGCGATTGCCTCATCCATCCGATTGCCGGCAAGGCGAAGCGAGGATGACGTCACGATGCCGCCCAACGATATGACGGCCACCTCGGTGGTGCCGCCACCAATGTCGACGACCATGGACCCAGTGGGCTCGGTAACAGGCAGATCGGCACCCATGGCGGCGGCCATGGGCTCCTCGATGAGATAGGCCTGGCGCGCACCTGCTTGAATGGCCGCCTCGAACACCGCGCGCTTTTCGACCGACGTGGCGCCGCAGGGAATGCAAATCACGATGCGCGGCTTTGCCTGCCAAGGATACTTGCGGACCGACGCCTTGTTGATGAAGGCCGACAACATGGCCTCCGTCACGTCATAGTCGGCGATGACTCCATCGCGCAGCGGATGCTCGGCAGAAAAGGCGTCCGGCGTGTGGTTGATCATGTTTTTAGCCTCGTGGCCGACAGCGAGCACCCGATGGGTGCTTTTCTCGATAGCGACAACGGAAGGCTCGTTGATGACGATGCCTTCCCCTTTAAGGGCGACCAGCGTATTTGCAGTTCCGAGGTCGATGGCCATGTCCGTGGACATCTGGCCCGTCAGACCCGAAAGCACATCTAAAAACGACATAAAGGCAAACCCCTCGAATCTCGATTCATGTAAAATCGAATTTTAACACAGGGGCTTGCCACCTGCCGAAAATCCACGAGGGGCACAAGTGGCAGCCAGGAAGCCCGAAAAGCGGCCCAACCAGTTCAGTGCACGCTGCAGGAGAGGCAGGGGTCATAAGCTCTGACCAGCTTCTCGATCTGCAGCTGTGCCTCATCCCCACCCGCTCCCTCGGCGACGATGGCCTCGGCCAACACGCGCATGTCGGCTTCGAGATTGGCAATGTTCTGCGCCGTCGGAGTGATGATTGAAGCATGCGTCACCCGGCCCTCGCCATCAAGCTCGAGCTCGTGGAACAGGGCCCCCCGCGGGGCTTCCGTGAAGCCCACTCCACGGCCGGCCCGCACCTCGAAGGATTGGGGGCTGCTCGTGCCCTCGAATTCGTCACGGGCCAAGCGCCGACACAGTTCCGAGCACCGGTCGAGCGCATCAACCAGTTCAACGGCCTGGGCAACATTGTTCATGAAGGGATTGCGCTCGGGAGGACGCAGGCCTGCCTTGGCAGCCGCCACCTTCGCCCCTCTGCTCAGGTTCTGCCAGGAAGCGTTGATGCGTGCGAGAGCGCCCGTGAAAAACGGCTTCCCCGTCGAACGAACACGGGAGAGCAGTGCCGCCGAGTGGGGCACGGCATACTCCTCGATGACGTCGCCCACCTCGCCACAGTCGAAGGAGAGTCCCGCTCCCAGCAGCCGAACCATGCGGGAATCCGCCACCGCGTAGCGATCGGGAGCCACCATGGCCAGCATGTCCCCCTCAGTCTCCATGTCCGGCACGTCGAACGAATGGAACAGATCCACCGTGGCAGCGGCGAATTCCCGCATGGCATCGAGCTTGTCGGCAAGCTCGATGTACTCATCCGCCGCGATCTCATGGGTAAATCCGCCGACAACTGCCGTTATGGGATGGATGCTCCGTCCTCCGACCCGCGTGCAGAGCTCGTTTCCCAGGGCCTTGATGCCAAGCGCCTGCCTGAACAGCTCGGGGTTCTCCTCCGCCAGCGGAAACACGCTCTTGTGCCCGATGAAGTCCGGTGCGGCGAACACGAACAGATGGGACGCATGGTTCTGGAGGTACGATCCATACACCAGAAGCTCGCGCAATGCATTTGTGCGGTCGGTCACCTGCACACCGAATATCTGCTCGATGGCGAGCAGGTCGGTCACCACATGGCTTGCCGAACAGATACCGCAGATGCGGGAGGCGATATAGGGGACCTCCTCATAGCGGCGGCCGAGCACCATGCTCTCAAAGAGGCGCGCGGGCTCGACGACATTCATCTCGACCGTCTCGACAACACCGTCCTCGATGACCACATGCACGTTGCCATGGCCTTCGACGCGGGCAATATGGTCAACCTTGATCGCGGTTCTCGTCATGCCACACCCCTCACTCGCTGCCGCGAAGGGCAGGATTCACCTGATTGAACATTTCGAGCGCCTGGTCAAAATCCTCGACGGGAACTCCGGATGCCCTACAGGCCTCGCGGGCGGCATCGAGATTGGCATCGGGAGAAAGACCGCGGCAGCCGTTGCAGGGACGGCCCAAGCTCACGCAACGAGCGCCGCACCCCGCCCGGGTCACCAGCCCGAGGCACAGCGTGCCCTCGCCGTAAAAGCAGCTCGTCTCGTTGCATTTGCACTCTCCACACATCGTCCTCGTGGAGAGCGTCTTATTCGACCCATACAGCGCCCTTTGAAGCACGTCAATGAGTCCCAGTGAGTCAACGGGACAGCAATACACCTCGTAGTCGACGTCAACGACGGCACTCACCGGCCGCGGGGAAATCATCGCGCCGCATGCGGCGGGCGCGCTGCCATACACGTCGTCTGGCCGCTCGGCAAACTCGGCGGCCGCCATGCCGGGTATGCCCGCGGTCGTGGCGCAAGCCCCAATGGCTATCAGCGTCTTCGCGCGAGATCGGAGGAGGCGCAGGGTCCTTTCGGACTCCTCCGTGGTGACCGCACCTTCGACGATGGCGATGTCAAACTCCTCGGGCATGGACTCTGACGAGGCCAGCTGCCAATAGCTCAAGTCAATCTGGCCCAGGACGTCCATGAGGTGCGATTCAACATTGGTGATCTGGAGTTGGCAGCCAAAGCAGCTTGCCAGCCCCGTGATCACCACGCGAGGAAGCATCGGCTTGCCGGACGAGTCAACGCGATAGGCACCCATGCTACATCGACCCCTGTATGTTCTTTGCTTCCCAATAATTGAACACCGGGCCGTCGATGCAGACGTACTGATGCCCGATCTGGCAATGGCCGCACTTGCCCATGCCGCACTTCATGTGGCGCTCGAAGCTCACATAGATGCGGTCGTAGCTGATGCCCTTCTTGCGCATTTCGTCGATGACGAATCGATACATGACCGGAGGGCCGCATACGGCGCCGAACGTGTTGTCCGCATTGATATCGAGGCGCTCGAAGGGCTTCGTGACCAAGCCAACTTCACCGTCCCAGGTGGCATCCGGATGATCGACTGTCAGGTAGAGGTCAAAGTCCTTGCGATGGCGCCACATTTCGAACTGATCGCGGAACATGACTTCGGAGGGATTTCGCGATCCGTAGATGATGGTGACGTTTCCGAACTCGCTGCGCTCATCGTGTATGTTGTTGATGAGGGACCGCAAGGGCGCGATGCCGAGGCCGCCGGCAACAAGGAGGATGTCGTGGCCCTTCATGGCCTCGAAGGGAAATCCCCGGCCGAAAGGACCGCGCAGGCCAACGATGTCGCCACATTGCAGCTCATGCAGCGCGCTTGTCAGCTTCCCGGCGCGCCGCACGGTCAGCTCGATGAAACCGTGCTTGGACGGCGAGCTGGAAATGGAGATGGGGGCTTCCCCCACCCCAAAGATGGACAATTCGACGAACTGGCCGGGCTCGTGCCGAAAAGCTTCGCGTATACGTTGGTCGATCAGGCGAAACTCAAACAGCTTCTCGGTTGCGGTGAGGTCAGTGATGGACGTGATCCGCGCCGGCCAGGGCCGATAAGGATTCGACGCCATCATGTCGGTGCCCGACAGGGGCGCCGGCTCGTCAGCCAACGGCCTGACGCTGACGGTCGACGGAGTGAGGCTATTCGGCATCTTCGGCCCCCTTCTTCTCGAAAAACTTCAACACTTCGATGGGATTGATGTTGGCTTTGCAAGCCTTGACGCACCGGCCGCACCCCACGCAGAGCATGCGGTCGTGATTTGCGAGGAAGCCGTTGAGCTTGTGATACATGCGGTGCCGAACACGCCCTCTGCCGTCCTCGCGAAAGTTATGTCCACCCGCGACCAGGGCGAACTGAGGCGAGGTGCAGGAATCCCACACTCGTTCGCGACACCCCGTCTCGCCATCGGGATCAAGCGTGTCCTGTATGTCGAAGCAGAAGCACGTCGGGCACACGGCGGAACATGCCGTGCATGACAGGCACCGCCCTCCCAGCTCATCCCAGAAGGGATCCTTATGAAACGCGTCCATGAGCATGGCGACATCCTGGATGTCGGGAATCTCATCGTTGAACGATTCCTGGCGACGGCGAGTGGCATGGCGAAACTGGATGCGGTCTTCGTCGGTCGCGACGCGCGGGTTGCACGACGCCTCGAGAATGTTCGCAGCCTCGACGCTCGAGATGCTGACGAGATAGGTGCCGTTGCCGATGTCCTGAAGAAACAGGTCGTATCCAAAACGGGCCTCGTCGCTGCTCCACAGATGGCAGAAGCAGGAAGCGGTGGGCATGCAGCTGACGCCGACCACGAGCGTGGCGTCGCGCCGCGCCACATAGTAGGGATCCGGATAGCGACCGTCTTTAAATACCAGATCAAGCCTGTTGAGAGCATTGATGTCACAAGCGTGCGCGCCAAATACGACACGGGGGACAATCTCGGCGGCGAAATCAGTCACGCTGTCGGCGCGTGCGTCGAATGAGAACAGCGTCTCCTTGGAGGGCAGAAAATACTTTTTGAGCGATGAGACGGTCGTGTCATAGGAGAGGTCGATGTCATCAGGAGACCCAATCACCTCGAACACATGGCTCTGGCCGCGCTTGACCGGAGCAACCACCTCATAATCCTCCATGAACGCCGCCACCAACGAGGGAAGCTCAGTTGCATCGATGACCCGATAGAGCATGCTCGCATCCTTTTCTCGTCATAGGTCTCGTCCTACTGCGGGCACGGCCAGCCCCTTCCGAGCCGTGAAACCGCCGATACGCCGAAAATGTCAAGAAGGACCCTGACACCGACGCATGCCCCTCATGCGATGCCTTGCGCATATCCATACGTGCACAAGGCGAAACGGCGGGGCAAGGGATCGGTACCAAGGTCCTTCGCAGCATCGGCTCTTTCCGGTGACCGTTAAGCCGTCGGGAAGAAGATCGCCATCTCGCGCTCTGCGGACTCGGGAGAATCCGATCCATGGATGACATTTTCATCCATGGTGAGCCCGAAATCACCACGAATCGTGCCGGGGGCAGCAACCGCAGGATCAGTGGCACCCATAAGCGAGCGACACTTTGCGACGGCTCCCTCGCCTGACACGACCATCTTTACGACAGGACCGCTGGTTATATAGGAAATGAGGCCGGCATAGAAGGGCTTGCCCTCATGCTCTGAGTAGTTTGCCTTCGCCTGATCGTCCGTGACCATGCCCAATTCCATGCGCTGGATCGCAAGGCCCGCACGCTCGAAACGGTTGACAATCTCGCCTATATGGCCGTTGCGCACGCCATCGGGCTTGATCATGGTATACGTCCTCTGGTCTGCCATGGTGGTTCCTCTTTCTTTTCTTCTCTGACGAATGGGATACTTGAGCGCAAAAAGAAGGCATGCAAACGAGCATGCGCCTTCCGTGAGCCTGATTTAATTTTGGCTGGCGAAATAGAGCTCGATGTTCGAGACCTTCCAGCTGATGGCATCGCGCACGAGGGACACCTTGTACTGGACCTCGCCGCCCTCGGCCGTGGTGGCCGTCACATAGGCAGTCGACTCGCTCATTGACGCATCAACGCCGTCGACCACGGCATTTGAATCCTGCACGACCGCCTCGACCTTGTCGGCCGCCTGGTCGGCAGAAACCTCTTTTGCAAACAGGGAGGTCGTCGCGGCCTGCGGATCGGCGAACACTTCCTTGACCACCGTCTCCTGAGAGGGATAGCCATAGCCCTGGGTGTAGAGGAACACGGCACCCGCAAATGCGAGGGCGATCAGGAGAATGATGGCGACCACGATTTTCAGGCCGACGTTGCGACGCTTGCGTTCCTGCTTGGCGACGCCTTTCGACCACTGTTCAAGCTCTTCGTCGCTCGCGTTGAAAAACCGGTCATCATCGGGAGACGAACCATAGGGACCCTGCTGGGCGTAGGGGTCGGCGAAGTAATACGGATCTTGCTGAGCATCGGCGTAGGGATCCTGCTCGGCGTAAACCGACCCGCCGTCAGCCGCGACGTCCAATCCGGACATGTCCGCCCCAATTGCAGGTATGACCTGGGTGATCTCAGAGGTTCCCTGGGAAACCGAAGCGATGGCGCGTTGGTAGTCGACACTCGCGGAATCGCTGAGAAAATAACGCTTGTCAGCGAGCGATTGCTCGAAGGCGTTCACCGCCTTCTGCATTTGGCCGCAGGCAACGTAAGCCTGGCCCAGGTTGGCATAGAGCTTGTTCTTCGTGTCGGGAGCCATGTCGAACTGCAGCGCACTCTCGTACGAGGCAACGGCATCCGCGGACCGGTCGAGAGCCATGAAGCAAACGCCCAGGTTGAGAAGTGCCTTCGTTGGGTCAGGGTTGCCTTCGTCAAGCGCGGCCTCTCGAAATGCCACGCCAGCTTCGGCCGATTTTCCGAGCTTGAGCAACGCGTTGCCCATGCCGGTGTAAGCCTTGAAGGGCGTGTCATACTTGGCGTCAGACACGGCGATCTCGAAATGCTTGACCGCGTCCTCATAGTCATGGAGGGCCGCGTAGGCCATCCCAAGGTTGTAGTTGACCGGTCCGCACGCATCATAGGCGGCATCGGCCGTGGCCTGCGTGTAGGCATGGATTGCCTCGTTGCAGTCCTTCATCTTGATCAGACAGTTGCCTATCTGATGGTAAAGCAGGCCTGCCTCACCCGGCATGAGCGGGTTGCCTGCGTCCTGCAAGCACTGCGTGAAAGCCGAAAGAGCCCCCTCGTAGTCCTTGCGTGCGTAGGCCTCGCGGGCCTGCTGGAATAACTCGTTGTTCATCTGCGTCCTTCGTATCCTGTTGGCGTACGTCGCTGCAGCCTTCGAAGCTATTCGGCGGCGTTCTCAATCTCGACGCGCTCGATGACGTCACCCACGCGAAGCTCCTCGATGACGTTTTTGCCATCGATCGTCTGGCCGAATACCGTATAGCCAGAATCGAGCATGGGCTGGGCTCCGAGGCAGAAATAGAACTGGGATCCTGCGGAATCCGGATTCTGAGATCGAGCCATGGCCAACGTTCCGTCGTTGTGCTCGTTGTGCGGGTTGGTGGCATATTCAGCTTTGATGGAATAGCCAGGCCCCCCGGTTCCAAGTCCACCAAAGGGGCTCGAAGCCTTTTCAACCACTTCAGCCGAAGACAGGTCACGCGTGTTGGGGCAACCTCCCTGGATGACAAATCCGGGGACATGGCGATGGAACTTCAGATTGTCATAGAAGCCCTTGCGCGCCAACTCCACGAAATTTCCGACATGGATGGGTGCGTCCAATCCCTGCAACTGCACGCGGATCGTGCCCTTCGACGTGGTGATGACGGCAACTTCCTCGCCGGTCGGCTGGTATTCCGGGGTGTACATCGCCATGGTGGCTCCTTCTCGATCGTCTCAGCTATCCTCGGCCATCGCAGGCACGCGTCCTTGCGCGAGCGGGCGATTTAATCGCATGTGAGGATGGATTTTAGCAGGTGATGGCGTGATGAGGGGAAAAACCTTAGAACATCCACGCTGGCGTGCCTCGCAGCGGGGGTTTGAAAGGGAGCCGTCATTCGCCGGACACGCTCACGTAGCGCCCCGGGCGTGCGCGTCGCCGAATCCAAGGGCTGCCCTGGCGCAGAGGGCATCCGCGGGACAATCCCGCCCTCCGCCACGCACGGGAGGGGCGCAACCGCACTCTCTCCCCCGTTATGCCTGCCTGGACAGGACGCTGCAGATCTCGCAATGGGGCGTTTGCGGGAACAGGTCAACCGGCTGGGCTTGGGAGAGCCGGTAGCCATTGGCCTCGAACCGCTCGACGTCGCGAGCCCACGTGGCAGGGTTGCAGCTGACGTAGACCACACGATCGGGAGCCGCGGCGGCGATGCTTTCCACGACCCCTCCCGCAAGGCCCGCACGGGGGGGATCGACCACCAAGGCGTCAAGGTGGCCGAGATCGGGAAGCTCACGCGCTGCGTCTCCCCCAACGACGTCGATGTCGACGCCATTTTCGTCAGCATTGCGCCGTAGGTCCCTCACGGACGAACCCGCCGACTCGACCGCCACGACATCCGCTCCGGCCAAGGCCAGGGGCACGGAAAAGGTTCCGCCCCCAGCATAGAGATCGGCCACGAAGGCGCCGTCGAGAGAGCCCGCCGCACCGAGCGCAGCCATTGCCTCATTGACGAGATTTTCCGCTTGGGCTGTATTCACCTGGAAAAACGAAGGGGCACTTGTCGAAAAGCGTGCACCGGCAAGCTCTTCGTCCCACCGCCCCTTGCCATCGAGGACCTCCACGCCCTTGATCTTCCGCTCCTTGCCCGGTTCAGCCAGAACCCGCACGATGCTCGTGGCCCTGAGCGCGCTCTTGA
This sequence comes from Actinomycetes bacterium, assembly GCA_023429565.1. Classification (GTDB taxonomy): domain Bacteria; phylum Actinomycetota; class Coriobacteriia; order Coriobacteriales; family Eggerthellaceae; genus JAEWQO01. Next base: position 30,645 of record JAEZDJ010000092.1, on the reverse strand, counting down.
GCGTGTTCGCCGCATGTCCGCGGGGAAAGGGGCCCGGCTTTGTCCAAAGCGCTATCTCCACATCCCTCGTGCGCAAGCTGCCCCTGACGCCTATACGGAAAATGCCTAGGTCCTGAGAGCCCTGAGCGTAGCGCAAAGCTCCGCGCAAGGCCTTGGGCGCTTTTGCTATGAAGCGATGCGCCAACGGGCAGGAGTCGACGGGGGCGACGTCATGGGAGCCCTCGCGATGGAACCCCACCGTGAACACGCCGTTGTCATCGAAACGCGTGGCTAGCTCCAGCTTGTTGCGATAGCCCCACTCCCGCTTGCTGGGCAGGCATGGCCCGACCAGGTCCTCGGCCATCGTGGGCTCAACGTGCGCCGTGTGGACGAGCGCCGCCACCACGTTGGCACGCTTGGCTTCAAGCTGTGCCTCATAGGACAGGTGAGCCCACGAGCAGCATCCACACAGGTCGCCCTGCGGACATGCCGTCACCGCACGCGCTGGCGATGCCTCGTCGAGCCGCACGATGCGCGCACGGGCAAACGACGGCTTGTCTTCGATGATCTCGATAGTCGCGACGTCGCCCGGCGCTCCCCCCTCGACGAAGACGGCCTTGCCGCCCTCGAGGTGGCCGACAGCCTCCGCGCCAGAGCCCATGCGTTCGATAACGATAGATTGTTCCATGGTCGTGGGAATTCCTCGCATTGTTTTTCCGTTTCCGCCCATGATAGCGTATAATCGTCTCCCGTGCCCTTGTAGCTCAGGGGATAGAGCGTCTGCCTCCGGAGCAGAAAGCCGCAGGTTCGAATCCTGTCAAGGGCACCAGTCAACAGCACGAAGCCAGACATCCTGTCTGGCTTCTTTTTCATCAACGCAGGGGAAATCACGCAAACGGCACGCCGAGTTAATCGGCGCCCTAGGCCAGGCCGCCCGGAACCTCGTCAGGCTCGTCGCCGGCGTCGAGGAATATCTTGCGTGTCACGAAATTCCACACCATGACCAAAGCCGTGGCCGCTATCTTCACGACGAGATAGTGAACGCCAAGCAGCTCCACCCCAGCCCACATGCATGCGTTGTTCAGCACAAGGCCGATGACGGACAGGACCACGAAGGTGACGAACTCCCGTCGCCGGCTCATCCCCTCCCGATGCCTGAATACATAGCGCATGGATGCCGCATAGTTGAACACGACGGACACCGTGAACGAGATTGTCGCGCTCACGAGATAGTTGACACCCGCGACCTCGGTCAAAAACGCCAGCAAGCCATAGTCGATGCCAAACGCCACGACGCCGACCACGCCGAATTTCATGACCTGAGCAAACAGCTTCTTCACAACCCGCCCTACCTCGCTTCGTCGCCGCCGGCACCACGTGCGCGGCACATGAACATGGGCAGCGCCGTCCGGCTCCTTTCCAAACCCGTCCATTGTGGCATAAACGCGAGGGATGGCAAGGGAGTCACACGAGAAACGGGCATACCTTTTCGTTTCATGGGGAAAATGCCGCCTGTGGTTGGCAGAGCCCGATTCTTTCGGGTACGATGTCTCCATCATCTCATCGAGGAGCGATACGTGGAACAAAAAACCAACATGCCGGCGGCATCGACCCGTCCGGTCACCGTGGCCGTGCTCATACCCTGCTACAACGAGGCGCTGACCATCGGCAAAGTGGTCGACGACTTCAAGCGCGTCCTGCCGGCCGCGACCGTGTACGTCTACGACAACAACTCTTCCGACGGCACGGGAGAAATCGCCCGGGAGCATGGAGCGGTGGTGCGCACCGAGCGTCGTCAGGGCAAGGGAAATGTCGTGCGTCAGATGATGCGCGACATCGATGCCAACTACTACATCATGGTCGACGGCGACGACACCTACCCCGCAGAGGCTGCCCCCGATCTCCTTGCGCCGCTCATGGCTGACGAGGCCGACATGGTTGTGGGCGACCGGCTCTCGAACGGCAGCTACGGCCAAGAGAACGACCGTGCCTTTCACGGGTTCGGCAACAACCTGGTACGCGGCCTCATCAAACGGATCTACGGGTTCGAGTTCTCAGACGTCATGACCGGCTACCGCGCCTATAACGCCGTGTTCGCCCGCACCGTGCCCGTGCTGTCCCCGGGTTTCGAGATTGAGACGGAGCTCTCCATCCATGCCGTCGACAAGCGTTGGAGGATAGCCGAGGTTCCCATAGACTACCGAGACCGCCCCGAAGGCAGCGAGTCGAAGCTCGACACGTTCTCCGACGGCGTCAAGGTGCTGCTCATGATCCTGTCCCTGTTCAAGGACTACCGGCCACTGGCGCTGTTCAGCTGGCTGGGGCTTCTGTTCTGCGCACTGGGCCTGGTCGCCGGGTTGCCAGTGGTCTGGGAATTCGCACACACCGGCCTGGTTCCCAAGCTCCCCTCCGCGCTTTTGGCCGTGGCGCTCGTGTTCGTGGGCATCCTGTGCTTCAGCTGCGGACTCATCCTTGACACGGTGGTCAAGGGCACCCGCAAGGAATATGAGCTGCAGGTGACGGCGGCATACCGGGAACAAGAAGAACGCTGATCAGGAACGGGGGAACCGCCACCGGCGCATCGACCGGCTGAGCCCGATCCTCAAACGCGAGGCGGCTCGGGCCTTTTGCCTTCCATCCCGTTTTCAGCCCCTTGCCTCTCTGGGCTTTCAACGGATCAGGACGGGACCGAGCTGTTCTCAAGGGCGTTGCGTTCCCTTGGCTGTGTGATGTCCCGTCCTGTGACGAACAATGCTAGCAAGAATGTCCCCCTTCAATCCTCCCCTATTTTTTGTCGTCTTCACCGTATAGTATCGATATCGGTTTGGCATTTCGGAGGATAATAAGAAGTTTTACTGTTTTACCTTGTCCGATTCTTGACTTTCCTGAGAAATGTATTCTTAAGATTACCTTCCGTCATCCTGGCGAGTAGAGGCGCCGGCGAGGCTTGCCGTGCAGGCAGCGCGTCCGCAAACGCGGTCGGCTGCATCAAAAAACGGAACCGAAAGGATCCTCTTGACGGCGGAGGCACGACGCCCTGTCACCGGTCGTCGACAGGGACCCACTGGCGTATGCCCGGAAGGAGTCCGCCGAACACGTGGCGGGTTACAGCTCGTCGTCAAACGCAACGGCCTTCGCGCCGTCCCGCGCCTCCACACCAAGCAGGTCGAACAGCTCTTGGCGAGTGTGGATGCCGAGCTTTTGATAGATGTGGCGCACGTGCGCCTTGGCCGTTCCGTTGGCGATGAACAGCTCACGCTCTATAATGCCCACCGTCTTGCGCTGGGCGAGGAGGAGGAGAACCTCCTCCTCGCGCGTGGACAGCTTGTAGTTCCGCGACACCTCCGCGCATCGGTCGGCCAGCTCCTGCTTTCGGATCATGGCGGCGGAATCGGTGCCTCCGGCAAGGAAGTTCGCTCCCCATCGGCTGGACAGCTCCCGCTCCGAAAGCAAGATGGTGGTGGCGGCCACGATGGCGACCACGGTCAGCAGCGATATGAACAACTCGCCGTTGCCGCCGAGCACGTCGAAGGAGTGCGCCCCGCCGGCAACCAACCGCCCCAACCACATCGAGACCTGCCTCACGCCGCGCTCGATGCCAAAGAGCCAGATGGCTGAAACTCCGTACCGATAGCAGATGTTCGCCATGATGAGCATGATGAGGATGGATTGAGCCGTATACCCAGCCGATATGCAGAAGCTGGCCGCCAATCCCTGGACGTGGCCGAAGGCCGGAATGAGGAACAGCGCCATCACCATGAGCGGAAGGGCCAGACGGTAGATTATGCCGAAGTCGAAGCGCCCTCCGCGCACTGCCACTCCTAGGAACACCAGGACGCCCACGACCAGGACACCCGGTGTGGAATGGGGCCCGAAAGCCCCCACGTAGAGATTTCCCTCCGTAAGCCCATAGGCAAACGCGTACACCGCCATGAGCAGCACGGCCTTCCATGGCACCGAGAAGCGTGTCCATGACGTTGCGGGCAGTTCAGATGGGGGAAGGCTCGCAAAGCCACGCCGCAGCAGGACGAGCGAGACGAGGGGCAGGATGGCCGTCATGACGAAAAGCCACGGCAACATGAACCCCCGATAGACATACAACACAAGGGCCCCCACGACAATGGACGCCGAATAGTACAGCGCGACGCGCAAGGGATTCAGGCAACCATACAGCTCGCTCCAGAACAGGATGAGAAGGGCAATGCCGAAGCCGCCCAACACCGCAGCCGGAAGAGCAACCGCCTGTGCCAGGTCGGGGAGAAAGCACGAGGCGAACATGAGCGTCGTCGAGCACACGAGGGACAGCCCGCTCAGCGCGTACACCAGAGGCTTGTTGAAGAAGGGGCCTATGCGTTTGGCAAGCAGCGTGCAGCAGATTGCTGTCACCACCATGGTGAGGTCAAAGAGGTCGCGCCCGCCAAACGAGGACGCAGGAAAATCGACGAACGATCCGACGAAGACCGCCTCGATCCACGCTCGGTACACGCCCAGGCCCAAGAACGCGAGAGGGACCGCAGGAATGCCCCCGAACAGAGCAGCGCGCTTGCGCTTCTGATTTTGTCCCTCCTCGACGGCAGCTCCCATGCCGGCCTCCCTCCCTCAGTGATGCCCCCTTGCTCGATTATAGGCGACATGCCCGCGCCCTCCCCTCTGCGTGCTGCAGCGAATTTGCACAAACGGGAAAATAGGGGGTTATTCGAGGGGGTTATAAATTATAGGCCATCGTTTTCGCAAGCGGTCGATGACGGATTTCGCGCAACCGGGGTATCGTCCGAGGGGTAGATTCGTGCACGATCAAGGAGGGAACCTATGAGCACCATTTCACGTCGCGACCTGTTCAAGTTTGGAGGAGTTGCCGCCGTCGGCGCAGCCGGAGCATCCATGTTGGCAGGCTGCGCGCCCCAGTCGGCGTCGTCGGGCGCAGCATCCGGGACCACGTCTGGCACCACGAAGGACGGCCTGCCCAGCTTCTTCGCCAAACCAGACGCCATAACCGACATAGCCGAGACCAAAGACTACGACGTAGTGGTGATCGGAGCCGGCGCCGCCGGCGTGCCGGCAGCCATCTCGGCCTTCCAAGCCGGCGCCAAGGTGGCGCTTTTGCAGAAGGAGGCCACGGCCATCTCCCAGGGCAACACCTGCGACTCCATCATTGTCGAGGAAAGCGATCCCGCTGGCGTCGAGGCCGTGGTGTCGCTCATCACAGAAGACAGCTGCCATCGTTCCCACCGCGAGCAAGTTCGCCTGTGGGCCTACAATTCCGGCGAAGCGTTGAAGTGGTTTTGGGACATCGCAGGACAGGCGGGCGCCCAGGTGGTGGATTCCACCGCAAAGTGGACGAGCACCATCAAGCAGGTCGATGGATACAACATCACCTACTTCGCCTACGACTTCGGCCCCAAGCCCTACAACACCGGCAGCGGCATGCGCGACATCGCCAACTGGGCCGAGAAGCAGGGCGTCGAGATATTCTATAACACCCCCGCCGCACAGCTCGTGCAAGACAGCGACGGTGCCGTGACGGGCGTCATCGCCGAGAGTGACGGCGGATACGTTCAGTTCAACGCAGCGAAGGGCGTCATCGTCGCCACGGGCGACTACGAGAACGATGACGAGATGATGGCCTACTACGAAGCGGAAATGGCGAACATCTACCGCAAGGAGCAGAACAAGACCGGCGATGGCCAAAAGATGATGGTGTGGGCAGGCGGGCGAATGGAAGACGTATGCGGCTCAAAGGTGCTGCATGACTTCGATGCGGGCCCGGGCTCCATGGCCGACATGCCGTTTCTCTGCGTGAAGAATGACGGCAGCCGTTTTTGCAACGAGGCCCGTTCCGAAATGGCCACCATGGGCAACTTCCTGAAAAGCGAGGAGGATGCCGGCTGGTACACCCAGGTGTTCGACAGCAATTACATGACCGATTGCGCGGGCTGGCCAGGAGCGCTCATTCCTCCCCAGGCCATGGTGAACTACATGCCCGAGGTTGAAGGCGAGAAAACGGGCGTCTACGACACGCTCATCAACACGTTCACCGCCGACACCCTGAAAGAATTGGGTGAGAAGCTCGAGCTTACCGACGTGGACCGCTTCGTGGAGACCGTCGAGCGCTATAACGAGCTGGTGGACAAAGGAGTGGACGAGGACATGGGCAAAGCCGCACAGTGGCTCAAGCCCATCGTCGCCCCGCCTTTCTATGGAATTCACCGCCGCATCGGCCTTTCAACCATCATCCACGGCGTGAACGTGAACGCCGACATGCAGGTGCTCGACGAGAATGGCGAGCCCATCGAAGGCCTGTACTCCATCGGTAACTGCGCAGGCAACTTCTTCGGAAGCCCCGATTACCCCATGACCGTGCCCGGCCTGTCACTCGGCCGCTGCCATACGCAGGGCTATGTCGTCGGGCGGGCAGTGGCAGCAAAATAGCCTTCCTCTCGGGCGCCCACGCGGTGCCAACCTCCCTCCCTTGCCCCACTCCGCCGTTCTTGCGGCGTGGGGCGCCCCTCCTCTTGCGCCGAACGCTTCCAAGGAAAAGGACCGGCCGTTCAACGTCTGAAAAGACGAGCGCAACCTTCTCGAAAAGTTTTTCTTGCAAAGAAACGCTCGCTTTGCAATAATGTTCGGGCTGCTTTTCTGCACGCCAGAGCGTTGTCCCCATAGTCTAGAGGTCAGGACGCGGCCCTTTCAAGGCTGAGACACGGGTTCGATTCCCGTTGGGGGCACCATCATTGAGCAGACTCTGTCGGCGGTCAGCCGGACGGTGATTTCCCCCATCGAGGAGAAGGTCACGACGGGTCGCCGGACATCGAAGCCATTTCCTTTTTTCACCATAAGGACATCCCTCGCAGCCGTGACAAGATTTAACGTGCGACCGCTGCCCATCCAAGAGAATCGCCTCACCGTTCGTCAAACGGGTCCAACGGTTTCGTCACATTGAAGGATTCGGCGTGCTGCTCGCGAAATGGGCACACCGAGAACGGGCCGCATACGGTATGATAAGGAATATGAAGACGAGCATCCCAGCAAACCCGAGCCGGCCCGAGCGCGTGGAAGCCATCGAGCCGACCGCCGACCAACCGGATACAGCACCAGCCATCGACACAGCCGAAACGCACAGGCCGACCATCATCGTCATGCATGCCTCGGTTGGTTCGGGCCACCGCAGCGCAGCCAAGGCCGTCGCCCAGGCGTTTGAGCTGTTGCGGGAAAGCGGAGACGAACGGCTCCGAGAAGGGCTCGCCATTCCCTCAAATCTCGAAGTGGAAGTGCTCGACGTCCTTGATTTTGGCCGCCATGTGTTCGACGGGGATCATGCCGCAAGCCTCTTCACTGGCGCAACCCGGCCGATTTATGATCTGACATGGCGTTACACTTTCACTGGCCGCCTTCTGTGGGGTGGCGGGACCGTTTGGTCGCACATCAATTTCCCCCGCTTCACCGATCACGTGAGAGACGTGCGGCCGCTTGCCATCGTCTGCACCCACATCACCGCCGCCAACGTCGCCGTGGGTGCGCGCATGCTCCTCGATCAAGAGTTCCCCATCGTCTGCATACCGACCGACTACGAGACGGAAGGGCTGTGGCCCCATCGCAGCGCCGACCTGTTCTGCGTCGCCAATGAGTCGATGGCCGAGACGCTTCGCCCGCGCCTGGTTCCCGAAGATCGCATCCTGATCACCGGCATACCCACGCGCACGGATTTCCGCCAGACCTACGACAAGGAGGAAACGCGCGACAGGCTGGGGCTTCCGCGGGACAAACGCATCGTCCTCGTGTTGGCAGGAGCATATCTGCCTCGCCCCTACGTCCACTTTCGCGACACGATGGACCGGCTCTTGCCTTCGCTGCAGGCACTTCCCACCATGCATTTCGTGTTCGTGGCGGGCAATGACGCAGATTATGCCCGGCACCTGCAACAAGAGTGCGAAAGCCTGAACCTCGGAAACACGACCGTCCTTGGCTACGTGGAAGGCATGGCGGCCCTCATGGCTGCCAGCGACTTGGCCATATGCAAGTCAGGAGGCCTGACCGTCACCGAGTGCCTGTGTGCGCAAGTGCCCATGATCCTGCTTGGCAAGGCGTACGGCCAAGAAAAGGCAAACGTGCGCATGCTCACCTCTCTTGGCGCCGCCATGCATGTGACGACGGCGCGCGAACTGCTGGATGCGCTGCGGCACATTGCGGCCCATCCGGACTCCATGCATGCCATGTTGGTCAATGGAAGCTTTCTACGCCGTCCTGACGCAGCACTCGACATCGCGCGGTCAACGTTCCGTCTCATCGAAACGCCCAAAACTCCCGATGACCCGTCGCGCAAAAAGCGTTTTGCGCAGCTCTATTGGGGCGAAAAACCAGCCCATATCCGCTGATTAAGGAAGATTATGACTGAATTTGACAAGCTCGGTTTGTCCGAGCAAACCCTCGACGCCGTGGCCCGCCTTGGGTACGAATGTCCCACCCCTGTGCAGGAGCAGGCCATTCCCCTCGTCCTGTCAGGCCGAGACCTCATCGCGGCGGCGAAGACCGGCACGGGCAAGACCGCCGCGTTCTCCCTGCCGGCGCTCGATCGGCTCGGCCACGCAAAGGGCGGCCAGGGGCCTCTCATGCTCGTGGTCACTCCCACCCGTGAACTCGCACAGCAGATCGGCGAAGTCTGCGAAGCCATCGCCGTCTCCACCCACCATCGCATCCTCACCGTCGTGGGGGGCCTGTCTTATGATCCGCAGATCAAGAAGCTCCGCCACGGCGTCGACATCCTCATAGCAACGCCAGGCAGGCTCTTTGACCTCATGGGACAAGGAGCGGCACGTTTGGGAGATGTCGAAGTCCTGGTGCTTGACGAAGCGGATCGCATGCTGGACATGGGATTCTGGCCGACCATGAAAAAGATCATCCGTGAAACCCCTTCCACGCGTCAGACACTGCTGTTCTCGGCAACTATCGACGGCTCAATCAAGAAGAGCGTCGGCGAGCTCCTCCGCGATCCCGCCTTTGTGGAGATAGCCCATAAGGGAGAAACGGCAGACACCGTCGATCAATACATCGTGCGTGTCCCCCAAGCGCTCAAGCCGGCGCTCCTCAAGGCGACGCTCGACGAGAAAGGTCATGAGCGCGTCATCGTGTTCGCCCGCACGCGCAGCCGCGCCGACTCGACCTGCCGTCGACTGAAACGAGCCGGATTCACCGTTGAAGCCATCCACTCGGACCGCAGCCAGAACCAGCGTCGCCGGGCGCTGGACAACTTCGCCAATGGGCAAACCGACGTGCTGGTTGCCACCGACGTGCTGGCCCGGGGCATCGATGTGGAAAACGTCGATCATGTCATCAACTACGACCTTCCAACCCAGCCCGAGGACTACGTCCATCGCATCGGTCGAACGGGACGTGCGGGAGCCGCCGGCTACGCCGTTTCGTTCGTCAGCCCTGAAACGGAGGATGCGCTCAAGGATATCCAGAAGCTCATCAAGCGCGAAATTCCGGTGATGGAAATCGCATCCTTCGATCTCGAGGAGGCGGCGGCGGAAGCAGCTGCCCGCACCGCACGCGCCGAGGCGCAGCGAGATCCCGAATTGGCTCAGGCCTCAAAGGAATTCGCCGCCCGAGAGAGGAAGAAGGCAAACGGCGGCAACCCCTCCAACGACGGGGGCCAAAGGCGGGGCAAGGGCAAGAAGCCCGCAAAGCCCAAACAGCATCAAGACCATCCCTCTCGCTCGTCTGAAAACTCCAAAAAGGCCCAACCCCCAAGGCAGAAGCAGGGCAAGCCTGCAGACCAGCGCAAGCAGGATTCCCCGGCGAGAAAGCAGGGAGGCGCCGACCTGCGTCCAGGACGCGCCCGACGGGCCGCCATCTCCCAACAGCGCGACAGACGCCGCTGAGGCCAGAATGACCCTGCGGCGGCATCATTGCCCCGCAGGGTCCCCGCACGGCAATCCAACATCCCCCAAGGCTCAGCCGCTGACTTCGACCGCATGCAGCGGCCCTCTTCTTCCTGTCACTCGGCTTGCTATTTATCTCCGCTGAGCGAAAGTGCGGTCATGCGCGCCCGAAATCACACTATCGTTAGCCGCACGGAAACGGAAGTCAGTCAAGATCACCGAAAGGAGTCGCATGAGAATAGCAGTGACCAGCGAAGGGCTGGAAGTGTCTCAGAGCTTTGGGCGTTGCGCAAGCTACATGTGCTATACGGTCGACCGTGGCGTCATCGTTGAATGCCAGAATATGCCAAATCCCAACCTGTCCATGGAAAAACTCATTCCCCTCTTGCGCGATCTGGGCGTAACCGTGCTCATCGTCGGTGCCATCGACTACGACACCGCGAACGTGTTTTGCTGCGCCGACATCGAAGTGATCGCCGGAGCGCAAGGAAGCGCCCGTGAGGTCGTCCAAGCCTACCTCACCCACACCCTCACCGGCGTCGACGAATTGTGCCACAACGGCGAAGACTGGGGCCGCGAAGACGGCCTGCAACAAAGTTACGCCGAAGCGTAGCCCTCCCCTACCCACCGAGCGCCTTGCGCAGGCACAGGACGCGCTCCCAGCTGTCGGAAGAGCCTACTTTTTCCGACAGGAACCCTCCTTCCAGCTCCTCACCGCCCCATCGACCACATCAATCAGATCCTGCCTCGAATGAACGCCAAGCTTGACATAGATGTTATGGGTGTGGCTTCGTGCCGTGTTCCACGAAACGTTAAGCCGGTCGGCGATGTAATCGCTGCCGCGGCCCATGGCGAGATAGCGGAACACCTCCGCCTCGCGAGCCGAAAGGCCATGCTTCTCGGCCAATTCGTCGAGCGCGCTGGTGAAAAAACCGCGACGGTCCTCGCTTTTCTTGCGCTCACGCAGGTCGACGTCCATGAGGTTCTCGAACGACAGCTCGTTTTCATCAATGGGAGAAAACAAGCGTTCGAAATCGCGCTCCGAGAACAGGACGAAAGACAGGACGAGGACAACCCCCGCGCAGATCATGTAGAAGGCAAAGGACGTCTCGCCGGCAGCAACCTGAGGCAGCACGTACACGCCAAGCAACCAGCCAAGCGCACTCCCCAACATGAACGCACCACGCCCGAACCCAAACACGATCAGCGGAGATATGCGCTTCTGGAACACGACGAAGGCGAGCAGGCACCACATGACGAACTCAAACACGCTTGACGCGAAATAAATGAGCAGGCTCCATTCGTTGCTCTGTGCGCCAAACACCGGCACGCAGGCAATGGCGACCACCATGGATATGGCGATGAGCGAATAGAGCTTCCCGAAATTCATGTGCCCGGCATCGGCGCGCACAGCCACGGCAACAAACGCCGCCGCCATGAGCACCCGCAGCAGCATGAGCATGTTGTTGCCTTCAAGCGTCACGGCAAGGGCATGCGCGTCGACCACCGAGGCACGCATCATGGAGGCGACGACCGGGAGGACGAACGACAGGGCAACAAGCCGCCAGAACACTCCCGGCAGGTTGCGCGTGTCCTCGCTGAACGCCGGACGGAAGAGGGCGCGGCCGTCCGGGGGGACTGAATCCACGTTGGGCAGCATGAGCAGGAGTGATGCGGCAATCGGCAGCAGCATGAACGAGATCATGCCAACGTACGACGGACCGCCGGGCACCGGGGCCCAGAAGGGGGACCCGATGACCGCAAAGTAGATGAAGGCGACGACTATCTGCGAGGTGGCCGCATACAGCAACACCCGTCGCGGCGGCAGCTCTCCGTAGAGAATGCCGCATTTGAGGGCAATGACGCCGGTTGCGACGCCGCTCACGGCCGCGCCAGCCAAGAACAGGGGACGCGTCCACATGATCTGCCCAAAGTAATACGGACCGGCGGCGAGGACCAGCGCACAGCCGAACGCGGCAAGCAGTCCCGCGCCCACGACCACGCGCCTCTTTTCGAGCAGCTGCGAAAACCGGCGCGGAGCCAGGGGTGCGATCAACGAAACGATCGCGAACGAGGCGGTCGACACAACGTACAGCTGAGAGAGGTTCTCGCCGTTCAACTCGGTGTCAGAAAGCCACAGCGTGCCGCTGTACGCAAGGAACGCCCACGCAAGCCAGACGCCATATCCCAGATAGGGCAGCGAGGGCCACAGGGCCACCACCTCATGCATCAACCCGTGGCTGCGAGAGCCTTTTTCCTTCGTCTCCGGCATATCCCTTCCCCTTGTCGGGTCACCAGCGAACGAGCTCCGTCGCCGAAGGAGCGCCCTCGAGACGCAGCATCGGCTCATGCAGCCAGTATACCTCAAGCCTGCATTTCGCCTTTGCAGGATTCCCCTCCCCCTCCATCGCCCGCGCGGTTCACAGAATCGGGCTTCTGGCTCTTCAGCGGCAACGCAAGGGCATGGACCGGGCACGATTCGGCACACCGGCGACATTTCACGCATTCCGTCATCGGCCGATCTCCCCGATCGGCATAGGGATCGATATGCTCCGGGCAGGCTGCCGCGCATGCCCTGCAGCCTGCCTGTCCCGTGTCTCGCAGGCAGATGTCCCTGTCCACGGTTGGACGGAAGCGTCGGTTAAGCGTTGATATCAGCGAGAGCAGAGCACCCATCGGACAGAGCTTCCCACACCACTTTCGCATTACCACCACCTCGAGCACCACGATGGCGGGAAACACGAGCAGCCCCACCGTCGGCTCGTTGAATTGGACAAGCCTCCACAGCAGGACGAAGGTGGCAAACGTGAGGCCGATCGGACAGACGAGGCAGAACACGGGAAACCCGAAAATGGCCGTGGACAGCAACGCGCCCCCCAGGACGGCATGGCGCGAGTCGAGGGGAATCTTCGGACGGGAGGGAGATGCGTCGTCCTTCCAGCGCGACCACGCGCGGTCAGCGGCCTCCTGACGCTCTTCCGCCTCTCTCTGCCTCCGCTTTTTCGACTTGAAAAGGTCCTGGATGTGGGGAATGGGACAAACCCATGAACAGAAGGCCTTCCCCACGACAACCACGATGAGGATGATCGCCACGAGAGCGACAAGGGCACGCACGACAGGCACCCCCGCCCCCAGCAACGACTCGAGGGCTCCGAGAGGGCAGATGGCCGCAACCGCGTTCCAGCCCAGAGACGAAAGGGTGCCCGTGCCCGTGGGAAACGCCAGGCCGACACCCACCGCCACAAACACCGCGGCTGCAACCAGGCCGCGTGCCGTCGAGCTTCGAAGCAGGTGCCCCCGTCCGTTCCGCGGTGCACCCGAAGTGGCTTTGCCAGTCTCACGCTTGAGAGTCATCGCGACTCACCCTCTTCCGTCCCGATGTTGATCCCGCGCCTGCCCGAACCTGTGTAGCTCGCGTATGACGAAGAGGGGCAGGCCCATTCGCACGCGCCGCAGCCATTGCAGGCCGCTTTGTCAACGACGAGCCTTCCCCCCTCATCAAGACGGAGGGCCTCGAAGGCGCATGCGTCCATGCATTGCTTTGAGCATCGTCCCGACCCGGATCGGTACAGCAAGCATTCGTCAGTGTCCACCCAAGCCAGGCCTATTTTGTCCCGATGCGGGTCGAAGCCGAACTCGAGGGCGTTCGTCGGACACGAGTCGACGCAACGCGGCAAAGGCAACGCTTCGCAAAAGTCACAGTACCCCTTGCGGAAATCCATGACCGGCGTGCGCGCGTTCACCATGCCGTCTTCAAGATGGCCCACATCGATCACACCCTGCGGGCACGCGCTGCGGCAACGGTCGCATTTGATGCAAGCTCCCCAAAGCAGTTCCTCGTTCTGTCCGCCAGGAGGACGCAGAAGCCCGCCTTGCCCCGCAAACGCCGCACCCGCCCCACCGAGGGCGAGCAGGGTCACAACCCCGACTCCGCCCGCGAGAAAGCCACGACGCGTGAAGCCCTCGCCCATGACGCTACCTCCCCACCTCTTCGATGAGGTCGTCGAGCGTCTCGCGATCAAGCTCGAGGAATCCCCTTGTCACCTTGAGCACGCCACGATAGAAGCGCGTGGAAAGCAACCTGCCCGCACTATCCGAGAAAGAGTCAAACCATGAGCAGATGTGCTCCTCCAAAAACGCCCTCGAGGCGACGAGGTCATGCAGGGCGGTTGGCGTATCGCCCGCGGCGAGCGCGCGCTCCGCACGACGGCTCATGAGCGCCACGAACTGAAACAGGAACGAAAGATGGTCGTCTGGCCAGTCGAGCCCGTCTCGCCGCTTGACCGCTTCCCTCTTGTAGGCGGCAAACACTTCCCGATATCCCTCCTGATACATAAGGCCCTCGCTGCTCGTGAACACCGACTTGTAGGGGACGGCCGTCTTGCCTCCGTATGTCGACGTGCCCGCGAACGCCCCCGTGAAGTCGACCGCCAGCTCTTGCCTCGTGCCGGTCGTTCGCTTTCTCAGATAACGCGCCATATCGTTCAAGCCGTCAGCAAACCAATCGCTGATGTCTACATACGCTGAAAAATCAGCAGAGGCCATCGACTCGATCTCGCCCTGCGTCAAAGGCTTGAAGTACAGGCTCGCCAGCATCTCGTAGAACGAGGCCCGCGCCTCGAGCACCGCGTTCAAGGCAGCGACCTCACGCCTCATCTTCCCACCCGTCACGACTTCGCTCATGACGCACTTCCTCTCTTCTCAAAAGACCGCCCCTTCCCCTCCATTCGAGGAGGAGAAGGGGGGGGGGCAAAATCCATCCGCAAGGACGCCTCACGAAACCCCTCGCAAACGTCTCACATTCCCAAGAGGCGATGGGCACCGGCGGCCCCGAACAGGTCGAGATAGCCGCTGCCGACAACCCACATCAGCGCCCGAAAGCAAACTCCCCCAATAAGCGTGCAGATCAGGGCCGCATAGGCCAAGCTCGACATCCGTGGCGTCAACGCCACGCACACGATTGCTGCCACCGATCCCACCAGCACGGCGCCGCCCCAGAACAGCAGGGCGTCCACGGCAAAGGCGACGGCAAGGCCATAGGCGAGGAATGCGACGGCCTGGACAAGCGTGGCGGCAAGGACGAACGGCAAGACCTTGCTCACGCCCGCCTCTCCACCCTCTCGCAACACCATGAGGGAAAGGAACAGCGTGCCCCCCATGGCCAACCCGCTGCCCAGGTAGCCCAAAGGAAGCGTCACCGTGTCCCAAAGCGGCTGCGCCATCATGACGTATCCGTTTCCCACAGCGAAGGCCATGGCGAGGCCCGTGACAATTCCCACGATGCCAACCGCCTTCGCCGCGCCGTCATGCTCTCCACGCTTGACCACCAGATAGACAATTCCCACGATCACGTTCAGGCCAAGCAGGATGAGTTCGACCGAAATGCCGCTGAAGGAGAAGATGTTGGTGGCGGCTGCCATGATGTTTGCCGGCTGGCCCAAGTGGAGAACCGACGCGCACCCGCCTGCCACCAGCAGCACGAGGGCGCATGCGGCGGCAGGGACACGCGCCTTTGCGCCGACGCCCAGTATCTCCGAGAGGCCAGCAAAGACCAGCGTCGCGCCGCCGCAGCCCGCAAACAAGCTGAAGATGACCAAAGGCCACTGGATTGCCATTTACACCAACCCCTTCCATTCCGCAGTTTTGGGCGACAGAATATAGGCGCCCACCGGTTTCGCGTCTTTCGGATCGGGCAGATGATGCACGGCCGCCGGATCGGCCGCCGCAAGGGCCTTCGCCGCATCGCTCGACGGATCGTCGAGATCGCCGTAATAGCGCGCTCCGCAACAGCAGTTATGGACACAGGCTGGCAGTCCCTCCCCATCAGCCGTCAGATGCGAGCAGAGCGTGCACTTTTCCACAACGCCCTCGGCCTCATCGAACGAACGAACTCCGTACGGGCACGCCATCATGCAGTACTGGCAACCGATGCACTTGGCTTTGTCGATGAGCACCACGCCGGTCTTCTGGTCGCGGTAGCTTGCGCCGGTCGGGCACACATGCACGCATGCAGGATTCTCGCACTGCTGGCATTGCACGGGAAGCCAATACATCTCAATGTCCGGATGAGTTCCCGTCGGCCCCACCGCAGCCACCCGGTTCCAGTAGGTGCCCAGATCGACGTCATTCTCAAGCTTGCAGGCCACGACGCAGGAATCACAGCCGCTGCAGCGATCGAGATCAATGACGAGACACTTTCTCATTTAGAACACATCCTTCGTAATCGGCTCGCTCCGGAGCGTCGGCAGGAAGGGCGCGAACTCTTCAGGCTCAACCCAGATGTTCTCGGGCTTTTGCGATTTCTCAACCTTCACCGTGAACCCGCGGTTCGTGTAGGAGCCATATACCTCGTTGAAGGGGGCGTCGTTTTTGGTCAGGACGTTGACGTTGCATTCGCGCCATCCTGCGGTCTGCTTTTCAGGCGGCACCGACTCGTCGTAGCATTCCGGATTCCAAAACCGCTCCATCCACACCACGCCCGGGTTGACGCCCTCGGTGAGATAGGCGCGGCCGTGTATCTCGCCACGACGGCTTGACACCTTCACCCAATCCATATGCCCGATTCCCAATTCGGCAGCACTGCGAGGATTGATGCGCACGTCAGGCGCCGGATACAGCTCTCGGGCAAACGCGGCATGGCGCATGGTCCCGTGGTGAAAATAGGGAACCCTGCCCGAAGTGAGCACGAAAGGATAGTCGTCCGTGCCGTCATTGAACGGGCTTTCTGCAGGCTCAATGAACTCACAGATGGGACTGTAGTCCTCGCACGCCTCCTGGGGTTCGGGATAACAGAAGGGGTATCCCGTGCGAGCCAGTTTCAACAATATCTGGCAATACACCTCAACCTTGCGAGACTCGGTGCCAAACCCGGCCGGCAGCCCGTCATCCACAACCGTCTCATGCTGGCGATAATGCCAATATTCTTCAGGTGGCGTGATGAGGGGCACATAGGTGTCGGTGTCGGCGACAAGCGTTTCCCAATCGGGAGCCTGCAGCTTTTCAGCGACGTCGGCCTTGACCTCCTCCTCGGTGGCGCTGCCCAAGTATCCCGGAATGAGGCCGGGAAGCTTCCCTCCCCACTTCTCCCTGCACTTGGCAACAACCTGCGCGGCAGGAATGGAGTGTGAAACGGTTTCGCCAATATGGACGACCTCGTTCTGCAGCCATTGGGTGTTGAGCTGCGTCATGTTGACCATCGGTTCCTCAAGCCATTCGCGCACAGGAAAAACCAGGTCGGCAGCCTCGATATGGAAGGACGTGAGCATGGGATATTGGCCAATGATGAAATCGACCTCGGGAAACACCTCGTACCATGACTTCGCGTTGCCAAGCATCGCCAACTTGTTGCCCGACATGTCAAACCACACGCGCGGCTTGTACGGCTCGCCGGTGGCTATGGCCTCTCGCACCGTGGGAATATGGGAATGACACCAGGCATAGAGCCCTTTGTGATCCTTCATGCCCAACCGATCGATCAGAAGCTGGTTGGCAAGCTTCTGCTGGGGGTTCGCCTCCCCGAGCGACTTCGCCCGCGCCTCGTTCTCCGCAGGGCTCATGCCGACCACGGCCCCGATGCCATACATGTCTGAGAACATTCCGTCGAAGCCGTTGTGATGCGTGACCGGACGCTTCGTCGGCGGGGCGCCCGCCGCACCATACTGCGTCATCGTGCAGCCCGGCTTGTTTATGTAGCCCATAATTGAGTCAAGCCCCATGCACCCAAGCGGGACCTGGCTTGCGCTTTCGGTCATGTCTGACGCGACGCCGTTGGCAATGCCCGCGACATTCGCAGCCGTGTACATCTTGACCGCCTCCTCGATGCGGTCTGCGGGGACCCAACACACCTCCTCGCAATGCTCAAGCGTCCACGGATCAGCCTGTTCACGATATATCTGCCCGGCGGACCGATACGTCTTGCCCTTAAAGGTCTGTGTCGCGAATATCTCTGGATCAACCGTTGATTCAGCAGGAGCGCTGTACGCGAAGGGCTGCACGGAACCCGTCTTCAGGTCGAAGCACACGTACGCAGGCGTGTTGTCGGGCGTGGGCGATGCATAGTCGGGAAACAGCTCCTTGGCCTCAACCGGCAACTTCGTGTCGGGATCAATGAGAAACGGGAGATTCGTCCAATACTTCGTGAACTCCTCGTCGTACAGGCCATGCTCGAAAATGTATCGATACCAGGCCAGCAGCACCCCCGTGTCCGTTCCCGGCCGAACCGGCAGCCACACGTCCGCCTTCACGGCATCGGGGCTGAAATTGGGATCGACCACGATGGTCTTCACGCCGGCAGCCCGCAACTCGGCCATGCCCCGCCCGGACTCGGCCGTCTGACTGACCGACGGCTGCGCCCCCCAGAGAACGACCACTTCGGCCTCATTGTCCTCCACCTTGAATATCTCCTGAACCGCATTGTCCGCTATGGATTGGTCGGTTCCGCCATAAAAGAGTTTCGAGAGGCTCCATCGGGGCAGATAGCATTGGGCACATCCCGGCTCGAACACCGTCGGCGAGCCAAAGGCCATAGGCAGCGTCATGGCCTCCATGAAGGAAAACGATCCGCCTCCTCCCACGCTTGCGAAAAAGGCGTAGGGGCCATACTGGTCGATGGTGCCGGTGATCTTGTCTGCCGCGAGTTCAATCGCTTCGTCCCACGAAATGACCTCCCATTTGTTCTCGCCCCGCTCCCCCGCTCGCTTGAGGGGATGCAACACTCGACGGGGGCTGTACATAGTGTGCATCTGGTTAAGCCCCTTCATGCACAGCGATCCGCGGCTCACCGGAGCATCGGGGTCGCCCTCTATCTTCGTTACCACGCCGTTCTCCACATATGCCCGGGCCGGGCACACCTGGATGCAACCGTGGCACGAGGTCTTCACAACCTTTGAATCGACGGGAGCGCTGGCATAGGCAAGGTCGACCTCCACAAGGGAGTCGGCCATCGACGTGCCTATGGCCGCCGCCATGCCAGACAATGCCGTCGCCTTGACGAAGCTGCGACGCGTCATGCTCGCTTTCATTGCCATGGGTTCCTTCCTTTCTCCATTCGTTCCACTCGTCTTTCCCACCCTTTAGCCAAAAACTCCTTCCCCTCCTCGGTTGTCACCCATCCATCCCTCCATGCCAGGCCAGCCGCTCGCTGCAATCTGTCAACGAACACGCTCGGCTGGATGAGCATGGGCTGGGTGGATGTTTTGAGATAAAGGAGGGGGTCGTCTTGCACAAGTGCGGCGATCGAGGCATAGGACCGGGGCTCGACCGAGCAGAACGACAGGAGGGTGCGATACACGCCTTCCCGCTCCGGCTCGGCGTCCATGAGTTCGGCAAGACGGGCCTGCGGCGCATGGAAGCGCACCAGAGCCCGCCCCGCATCGGTCATCTCAAAGGCCTCGCCGGCCACAAGGTCATCTTTTGCGTCCTCCGACATGCCCTCGACCAGCCGAGGCTCAATCGGGACGCCTCGCGCGTCAAGCATCAAGCGGGAGAGGCCCCCTGCCTTCACCAGCACGTCTATGAAATGGTAGGCGCTTTGCGTCGCCTGAGAGAACTCCGGAAACGATTCAATGGCCGCTTCAAGCACCCTGAGGTCACGCCTCTCATGGCAGAAGGCCAACCCTTTGTATAGCAGCTCGCGATGAAGCGATTGGCGCATGAGCGCCTTTTCAAGAAGGATGCATCGCTCCTGAAACGAGTGCTCGTCCTCCCCTGAGACGTGGGCATCGGCCCCGCCGCCCACGTCAAACCCAGAACCGGTTTTCCTCGCAACGACCGAGGCGCCTGTGCGCGCCTCGCAGACTTCATGCGACATGGCATTCCCTCTCGTCCGATCTCAGCTGCGCATCCCCGCATGGCAGCCCCCTCTTGAGAACCTTTCGCCATGGTCGATGCATCGGGAGCCTTGCGCCAGACGCAACATGGATGAAATCGGCCGATCCGCTTCCCCATCGCGGACCAACCATGATCTAACGCACTATGGTTGAGGATTCTGAACTGGTTGTTTGCACGAAGGGACATCAGGGCTTGCAGCGGGAGAAGGAAGAGAGGCGAGGCCTGTTTTGCCCGAGGGACTCCGAGGGTGCCAGACATTGCGTCAACTTGACAGCAAATGAAAAGGGGCTGCATCGAAATGCAGCCCCTCGGGCAAAACAGGTGAAGCGATTGTCTACAGGGCTTTCTTGGCCACCTCGACAACGGCAGTAAATGCCTCGGGATCGTTGATGGCCATGTCAGAAAGAACCTTGCGGTCCAACTGAACGCCAGCCTTTTTAAGGCCGTTCATGAACACGGAGTAGCTCAGGCCATTCAGACGCGCTCCCGCATTGATGCGGGTGATCCAAAGACGACGGATGTCGCGCTTCTTGTTGCGACGGTCGCGATACATGTACTGAAGCGAGTGCTGCACCTGTTCCTTCGCGGCACGATACGAGCGCGACTTCGCGCCATAGTATCCCTTTGCACGATTGAGGACGGTGCGGCGCTTCTTATGAGCGTTGACTGCACGCTTGACACGGGGCATGGATGATCACTCCTATCGATTAACGAATTCCGAGGTTGCGCGCGATGACCTTCTTGTCGGAAGCAGCGACTTCGGTTTCGTGGCGGAAATTACGCTTGCGCTTCTGGCTCTTCTTGGTCATGATGTGGCTCTTGAAAGCCTTCGACCGCATGATCTTGCCGGAACCGGTGACGCGGAAACGCTTTGCGGTGCCGCGATGGGTCTTCATCTTAGGCATTGCTGTCCTTCCCTTCTTCTTTCTTCTCGTTCTCTTTCTTCTTCTTTGCCGCAGCGGGCAAAGGAGCGATGAGCATATGCATGTTGCGGCCTTCCATCTTCGGCTGCGTCTCGATAACAGCTTGATCTTTCAAATCGTCAGCGAGACGTTCGAGGATAGTCAGGCCTTGTTCCGGGTGGGCCATCTCGCGGCCGCGGAACATGATGGTGATCTTGACCTTGTTTCCGGCGTCAAGAAAGCGCAGAACATGCTTTTTCTTCGTCGTGTAGTCGCCCACGTCGATCTTGGGGCGGAACTTCATTTCCTTGGTCTCGATCTTGCTTTGGTTCTTGCGAGCTTGCTTCGCCTTGATCTCCTGATCATATTTGAACTTGCCATAGTCCATGATCCGGCATACCGGAGGATCGGCGTTCGGCGCGATCTCCACGAGATCAAGCCCATCGCCGTCGGCGACCTGCTGGGCCTGGGCAACTGGGTAAATGCCCATCTGGGTACCGTCATAGCCAATCAATCGGCATTCCCGAGCACTTATTTCTTCATTGAGCCTTGGCTCCTGAGCAGCTATCGCGCTCACCCTCCCTTTCTGCGCCTGTGCGCCAACAATAAAAAACCCCAGCGCAAGCTGTGGGTTCGCATTCGACATCCTTGCCACCTAAGCAGCCTATTCGAACGACCCATCAGCAACAAGTGCGCCGAATCAGGTGGAGGATTCCTCCTCGCTTGTGTAAATAACTTGACCATTCTATCATGACTGAAAGCAAATGCAAGCATTGTTTCTCGTCCGGCCGACGGCGGCCCGTGCCACGATCCGCTCTCTCTGGAACGCCTCTTTGCATCATTTGCTATACTCGCCCTACCAGTCCGCACAAAGGCGGCGGCACGACAGATTGGGCGCGCGCCCTGACACGACGGAAGGATGCCATGAAACGACTCCTCATGCTTGCCGGAGCTTGGCTCGCTTGCATCCTCGGATGCGTGGGCGTGGTCGTTCCCGTGCTGCCCACCACCCCCTTCCTTTTGCTTGCGACCTTCCTGTTCGCGAAATCGTCGCCCCGCTGCCACTCATGGATCGTGTCGACGAAGCTCTATAAAACCTATGTTGCGGCGTTCAAGGAGGCGGGGGGCATCCCGGCGATGACGAAAGCACGCATTCTCACCGTCTCGTTCGCGCTCATGGCAGTGAGCGCCATCATGGTGCAGAAGCTTGTTGTATGGATTGTCTTGGGATGCGTCGTCCTGTTTCTGCTCTACCTCATGCTGGTGCGCATACCCACCATCTCGCCCGAGCACGTGCGGGACGCCCGCCGGGCAGAAGAGGTCGAGCGACGGCCTTGACAGCGCGGCGGCCTTGTCCACGAGGGGACAAGGCCGCCGCATGCAACGTCAGGCGTTGATGTAGACGTACACCATGCGAACGGTGTCGGCAAGGTTGCCGGACATGTTCGCCGTCGTGTAGTCATACACCAGCACGGCCGACCATTCATGTTGGACGCCGTTCAGATCCACAGTTCCGGAAAACGGGCAGTTTTCCTTCACGAGCGTCGTGCCGTCTGACGCATAGGTCGAATAGACGGTTTTATCGTCGGGAAGAACCGCCGCACCCTCGGAAACGGGAGTGCCCGCCTCCTGCAGGGTCTTCTCGACGATGTGCTCGTTGCGGACGGCATCGACGAAGCTGAGAGACCCATAGCCCAAAACAGCCGTGGGAGCGGAATACCCCGCCTGAACGACCACACCCGCCTCGTTGAGGCCGAGATAGACCGTCGGGGTGCCCGAACGCGTGTCAGCCGGCTCGTCCGTGAGCACGACCGTGACGCTCTTCTTGACGGAGCTGCCCTCTTCGTTCACGTCACGGGACACGGTAACCGTCGCCCCATGCTGCAATGCGGCGACCGCCGCATCCTGCGTCATGCCGAGCACGGCCACAAGGCTGGGCACTTCGGTCTTCTTGACCGTCGCAGTCGTGGCGTCCCTCGTCTCCTCGTTCTGAGACGCGGTGGCATCCTGTGCGCTCTGCTGCTCCTGAGCCTGCTGGGCCGCAAGCGTCTGGCTTTCTGCAAGGAGGCGGAAGGTGAAGTACCCCAAGGCCGCAATCAGCGCGACCAGCAGCACGACGATGGCGATGAGCACGCGTCTCATGCGGCGGGACTTGCGATGGCGCGAGGAGATCGGCGGCTTCCCGCCCTTGCCGTGACGGCCCTTCGCCTCCCCCTCTTCGACGGGTGCGCCCTCGTCATCGAAAAGGAGAGGCGCCGGTCCCTGCGGCTCAAGGCTGTCGAGCGCATCGGGATACTCTCCCTCATTGTCTCCCTGATAGGCGAACCCGCCCACATGGGCGCCCTCCTCAGCGCCGACAGGAGAAAAAGCCTCGGTCAGCCCGATGGGCGCGTCGCGCTCGTCTCCCTCAGGCTTTTCAGAGCGGCCGGTCGAATCGACGTCGGCACTCTCGGGTATTTTTGCAGCATGTTTCGGCATCGTCCACCCTTCCGCTCGATACAGCGCCGATGCGCTAACGCAGGAAACTGTAATATATGACGAATCCAACGACGACGAGCAACGCTACGCCAATGATGGCCTTCTGCATCGTCGACATGGATGTAGGGGCGAGATCCTCCTCGGTCGTCTCCCGAAAAGAATCAGCAGGATGCGACCCGCGGCCAGTCGACGTTTCTTCCCCCGTCACGCCCTCGTCAGGCAAAACGTCGTCCACCTCATCCCCCGAGCGGGAGCGGGGCCCGCCATCGGCCCGTTCCTCGTCCGTTCGCGAAGCGGCGGCGCGTTCGTCGTCGTCCCCGCGCATTCCCGCATGGATGACGACGTCGTCTTCGTCATCGGACGAAACGGCGATATGGGAGTATTTGGCATCGTCGGAAATCACGGTCGATCCTTTCATGTCGGAAAGATTATAGAGGATTATGAACGGCCCTGTCTCGGTCTACATAATATTCGCTGGTAGACGAAGGAGACCCGACAACTCCCCCCACCCGCCCCGAGGACCGCGACAAGCCCGCACACGGGCGAAAAACGGTTTCCAGTCCATTTGTCACACGAAGAGCAACTCCGTTGTACTAAAGTATGCTCGTGCGCATTGACGGGTTTGTTCGCCCGTCGACGCGCTTGCACCACGCAAGCCCAAAGGAGGGCCCCGCCCATCAGCGGGGTTTGAGGGAAGGAGACCATGTAATGGAAACCAACAGATTTACCGTGAACAGGCGCCAATTCGTCGAGATGCTCGGCGTGGCGACCGCAGGCTTCGGCCTGGCAAGTCTTGCAGGATGCAGCGGCGGCGGAGAAACGAGCGGAGGGAGCGGTTCCACAGACAGCACGGTGGCGGACACCATCACCTATAGCCTGACCGCCGATCCCCGCGCTCTCGATCCGGCGTATTTCGACGACGGCGAGTCGGCCGTCGTGTGCTGCAACATCTACGAGGGTCTCTATCGCTATGGAGACAAGGACGCGACCGTGAGTCCGTGCCTGGCCACCGATCTGCCCGAGATATCGGAAGATGGCCTGGTCTACACGATTCCCCTTCGCGAGGGCGTGAAGTTCCACGACGGCACCGAGTTCAATGCCGACGCTGTGGTGACGTCCATCGAACGGCAGCTGGAGCCCAACCGCAACTCCGACATGCCCTACGCTTCTTTCGTGTTCGGAGAAGAAGAGGCAGGCACCGGCGTCGAGACCGTCGAGGCCGTTGACGACCGCACGGTGAAGATCACCCTGCGCTCGGCGTCGACGCCGTTCCTCAAGAACCTCGCCATGGCGATGGCAGCCCCCATCCCCTCGCCGACCGCTCTTGAGAAGAGCGGCGGAAACCTTTCCGACCAGCCGGTCGGCACGGGCCCGTTCAAGTTCGAGAGCTGGACGAAGTCAAGCTCCGTCAACCTGTCGGCAAATGAGGACTACTGGGACACCGCCAATGCGCCCAAGCTGAAGAACCTCATCTTCAAGGTCATCACCGAGGGAAACACCCGCATCACGGCGCTGCTCAACAACGAGTGCGACGTCATCTCGAGCGTCGACCCCTCCTCGGTCAGCCAGATCACCGACGGCGGATACGAGCTGTTCTCGGAAGACGGCATGACCATCAACTACATGGCGTTCAACACCGAGACGGGGACCTGCACCGATCAGGAAGTCCGCAAGGCGGTTGCCCAGGCGGTCAACGTCGAGGAACTGGTGAAGACCATCTACGGCGAATACGCCACGGTCGCGAATTCGGTCATGCCCATCTGGATGGCCTCGTACGACAAGGACGTCGAGCAGACCCCCTATGACCCCGAGGCTGCCAAGGCCACGCTCGCCGAGAAGGGCGTCACCTCGCTCAAGTGCATCACCTACACCACTGCGCGTCCCTACAACCAAAAGGGCGGCAGCGAGCTTGCGCGCCTGATCCAGGGATACCTGTCCGAAGTCGGCGTGAGCGTCGACATCACCGAGTACGACTGGACCACCTACAAGACCAAGGTGCAGACCGATCCCTATGACATCTGCTTCTATGGCTGGACCGGCGACAACGGCGATCCGGACAACTTCATGAACCTCCTTGCCGACACCAACTGGTCCATGAACGTCGCGCACTGGCAGGACGACGAATACAAGGCACTTGTCGCCGAAGGGCAGACCACTCCAGATGGCGACGAGCGTGACGCCATCTATCTGCAATGCGAGGAAATGGTCGCTGACAAGCAGCCGTGGCTGCTCATCTCCCATTCCAAGAACCTGCTCGGAGTCAACCCGAAGGTTCAGAACTTCTACTACCATCCGACCGGAGTCGCTTTCTTCAAAGGCGTTTCCAAAGAGGCGTAGGCCTTCGCTGGCGCTCTTCAAGAGCGCCAGTTTTCCCAATGTGTCCCGTGAGCCATATTCTCGCAACGCATGGGTCACAGTTACGTTACACTGTCGTCTGGTCTTAATCGACTAGACGAGATTGCGCATCGGAACGACCGATGCGTCCGAAGCCGGGGATCATGGGTCTCCGGCTTCATTCCTGTTTCAACAGGAGAGGCAAGAAAGGGGCAAAGTTGCTCAAGTACATCCTCAAACGAATCCTTTTGGTGATTCCTGTCTTGCTGGGTGTGACCGTCATCATCTTTCTGATCACCCGCGTGTTGGCCCCGGACCCCGCTCCGGTGGTTCTGGGCGAGCACGCAACTCAGGAAGCGATGGCAACCTGGCGAATGGACAATGGGCTCGACGATCCCATATGGCT
Source organism: Actinomycetes bacterium (assembly GCA_023429565.1). Classification (GTDB taxonomy): domain Bacteria; phylum Actinomycetota; class Coriobacteriia; order Coriobacteriales; family Eggerthellaceae; genus JAEWQO01. Next base: position 4,840 of record JAEZDJ010000092.1, on the reverse strand, counting down.
CCAGTACATCAATTTCGTCGTGGGGGCCGTGCAGGGGAATCTCGGCACCTCATACTACACCCATCAGCCGGTGATGAACGAGATACTCTCACGCTTCCCCGCAACCGCCGAGCTGGCCATCTGTGCCATCATCGTGGCATCGGTTGTCGGAGTGGCACTCGGCGTGCTCGCGGCGGTGAAGAAGAACAAGCTCGCGGACAACGCGAGCATGCTGATCGCCCTCGTGGGAGTGTCAATGCCTATCTTTTGGTCAGGCATCCTGCTCATCCTACTGTTTGCCGGCACGCTGCACGTGCTTCCCTCAAGCGGCCGGGTGACGCCGCTCCTCCAGCCATCCGGAGGGACCGGGTTCTTCATCATCGACACCATCATGCAAGGCAACTGGACGGCCCTCGGCGATGTGCTCCTCCATCTGATCCTGCCCACGCTGGCCCTGTCGCTTTACTCCATGGCCATCATCACGCGCATGACGCGCTCCAGCATGCTTGAGACACTCAATGAGGATTACGTTCGCACGGCCCGCGCCAAAGGCCTCTCCCAGCGCACGGTCAACATCAAGCACGCGCTGCGCAACGCCATGCTGCCTGTCTCGACGGTCATCGGCCTGCAGTTCGGGGGCCTTTTGGGTGGCGCGCTGCTGACCGAAACCGTGTTCGCCTGGCCAGGCATCGGCAAATTCGCCGTCGACTGCGTGCTCAAGAGCGACTTCCCCGTCGTCCAGGGCATTGTGCTTTTGGTGGCAGTCATCTTCGTCATCATGAATCTGGTTGTCGACATCGTGTATGCCTACCTTGATCCCCGCATCAAGTATGGCGCTAAGGAAGAGGGGTGATGGCAATGGGCAAGAACAAGCAGCTTGCGACCGAGCCCTCAACCGAGACGCCGCTCGCCACGCTTCCGTCAAAGGAAAAGCGCGAAAGCATCTGGAAGGATGTGATCGCGGGCATCGTTTCGAACAAGGCTTCCCTCATCAGCGGCATTTTTATCCTGATCCTCGTGATTATCGCCGTGGTGACGAAGCTGGCCCCGGGCGTTCTGCCGTATGACCCCTATGCGCAGAACCTGAGCGAATCCGTTCAGGGACCCTCCGCGGCCCATTGGTTCGGTACCGACGTTCAGGGACGCGACATCTTCTGCCGCGTGCTCGTGGGCACGCAGATCACGCTTACCGTCGGCCTGGCGGCCGTGGTCATATCGCTGACCATCGGAGTGATCCTCGGCTCCATCGCCGGCTACAAGGGCGGCAAATGGGACACCGTCATCATGCGCGTCATGGACATGATGCTGGCCATCCCTTCCATCTTGCTGGCCATCGCCATCATGGCTGCGCTCGGCCCCGGCATCGAGAAAGCAGTCGTGGCCATTGGCCTGGTCTCCATCCCCGAATATGCACGCATCGTGCGGTCCGAGATACTGTCTATCAAAGAGAACGACTACGTGGCAGCTGCACGCGTCATCGGCGACTCGAACCTCGCCATCGTGATTCGCCATGTGCTGCCCAACGTCCTTCCCTCCATCATCGTGCGGGCCACGCTTGGCATTTCCACCGCCATCCTCGATGCAGCGGCACTCGGATTCCTCGGCTTGGGCGTGCAGCCCCCGGCCGCCGAATGGGGCGACATGCTTGGCCGCGGCCGCAACGAGCTGTTCCGTGCTCCTTGGCTCATGATATTCCCCGGTCTGGCCATCACGCTCACCGTCCTTGCATTCAATCTGTTGGGCGACGGCATTCGCGACGGGCTCGACCCCAAAGCAAGGAAGAGGTGATCCCATGTTGCTCTCGGTGAAAAACCTCTGCACGGAATTCCCCGTCAAACGCGGCATCGTGCGTGCCGTCGAAGATGTGAGCTTCGATGTCGACAATGGCGAGATACTTGCCATTGTGGGCGAATCCGGTTCCGGCAAATCCGTCACCAGCCTGTCGGTCATGGGTCTCTTGGCCGAACCGGGCCACGTGTCGGGCGGCACCATGGAATTCGAGGGCAGGGACCTGGTGGGCCTGTCCGAGAAGGAATACCGCGAGTTGCGGGGCAACGACATGGCAATGATCTTCCAGGAACCCATGACGTCGCTCAATCCTGTATACCGAGTGGGAAACCAGATTGTCGAAGCCATTCGGACGCACAGCAAGGTCTCCAAGAAGGAGGCGCGCGAACGGGCCATCGACATGCTGCGCAAAGTCGGCATCCCCAGCCCCGAGAAGCGCATAGACGACTATCCTTACCAGATGTCAGGGGGCATGCGGCAGCGTGTCATGATTGCCATGGCCCTGTCATGCAATCCCCGCTTGCTCATTGCAGACGAGCCCACCACCGCCCTCGACGTGACCATCCAGGCCCAGATATTGGACCTGCTGCGACGACTGCGCGAAGAGACCGGAATGGCCGTCCTGCTGATCACCCACGATCTGGGAGTCGTGTCGGAGACAGCGGACCGCGTCGTGGTGATGTACTGCGGCCAAGTGGTGGAAGAAGCCGAGGTCCGCGCTCTTTTCGACCATCCCATGCACCCCTACACGCTCGGCTTGCTCAAGTCGATTCCCCGACTCGAGGATGACGACGCGAAACGGCTGTACATGATCAAGGGCATGGTGCCCAATCCTCTCGAGATGCCGCCGGGCTGCCATTTTTCCGATCGGTGCGACTCCTGCATGGACATCTGCCGGAAGGAAGCTCCCCAGCTCGTTGACATCGACGGCCACAAAGTGCGCTGCTTTCTCTACGAAAACGCCGAGGGCGAGGCCAAGAGCGACACCGCCATCGCCAACGCCGAGGCCGAAGCGTTGGCGGACGCCGAGGCGGCACGTGGAGTGGAGACCGCCGAGGCCCTGCTCGCCGGCGACGCCGTCCGCGAAGCCGAAATCGAGAAACTCGACAAGGCCGAGGAGGAAAACCAATGAGCGAGCAAACCAAACAGGCCGCAGCACAGCCCCAAGCAAAGGCTGACGGACCTTCCAGCAACGCTGATAACGATATTCTGCTCGACGTCCGGCACCTCACAAAGCGCTTTGCCGGCGAGACGAACTTCTTCGGTAAGACGACCTCCCACGTGCAAGCCGTGGACGATGTGAGCTTCCAGATCCGCCGCGGAGAAGCATTCGGCCTCGTGGGAGAGTCGGGATGCGGCAAGACGACGGTGGGAAAGATGCTCGTCAACCTGCTTCGCCCCACCTCGGGCGAGATCATCTTCGACGGGCATGACCTCACGGCCATGAAGCCGGCCGAGCGCAAACAGTACTGCAAGGACATCCAGCTGATCTTTCAGGATCCCTACGCATCGCTCAACCCCCGCATGCGTGTGGGAGACATCATCGCCGAGCCCATCCTCACGAACAACATCCTGCCAAAGAACAAGGTCGAGGATCGGGTGAATGAGCTCCTGGAATACGTTGGATTGGCGAACTACATGCGCAACCGCTACCCGCACGAGTTCTCGGGCGGCCAGAGGCAGCGCGTGGGCATCGCCCGGGCGCTGGCCGTGAACCCCAAGCTCATTGTGTGCGACGAACCGGTCTCGGCGCTCGACGTGTCCATCCAGGCACAGGTGTTGAACCTGCTCGACGACCTCAAGGAGCAGTTCGGCCTGACGTACCTGTTCATTGCCCATGGCCTGAACGTCGTCAAGCACGTGTCCGACCGCGTGGGCGTCATGTATCTGGGCAAGATGATGGAAATTGCCCCAAAGCAATCGCTGTACGCGGACCCCTTGCTGCCCTACACGCAGGCATTGCTGTCAGCCATTCCGTCAGTCGATCCGACCACGAAGCACAAGCGCATCATCCTGGAGGGAGACGTTCCCTCGCCCATCGATCCCCCGCCGGGCTGCCGCTTTGCAAGCCGCTGTTTCGCGAAGGTCGAGGGCTGCGACGAGGTCATGCCGCCTCTCGTGGAGATAAAGCCGAACCATTGGTGCGCCTGCCATCGCTACGACGAAGACGGCCCCGGCAAGGCGATCATAGACTGACCGAGAGGACCCCACGGGGTCCTCTTTCATTCAAGACAGGAATGCCCGCCCCATTTCGGCAAATCCAAGGGCCGCCTTGCCCTACCCCTCTGTCACCACGGCATCCCCATGCCTTCCACCGTTACCCTGTCGACGCCCCGACACCACGCTTCGCCGAGCCTTCCCGCCATGCCGACTCCCCGGCACTTCGACACCCGCCTTCTCAACCTTTCGGAATGCACCGAGGGATAATCTTGTACGACTTTCGAAGGCCTTCAGCACAAAAATCATCGACCATTGCGTCAAGAGGCCATCAAGAACGCCACCCAGATGGCGTCTCAAATGAAGGAAAGTCACAAAAATACGCCAGCCTATAGGCGTTCGGCCGCAAGATAAGCGCATCAAAGCCATTCAACCCTCCTGCCAGCAGTAGGAAATGGCCGGCTCCTCGTGACTAGCCCTCACGCCATCCTTCACGCATACTCCCCTCTCATCGCATAGTCTGTCGAGATCCATCCACCTATCATTGCCGCTGAAATCCCTAGCGTCATCAGGCTCCATCGGATTGATCGCCCTGTAGTTAGGTAACCGGACCCTCGAGGTTTATGGCAAGATCCTCCATGCAAAGGCTTGCCTTATACGAGACGGTACGTTGTCACCTTGAATTCAAATATTGCCTTTCAATGTCACAACAGTACCCATTACGCTGCCATTCAAACATGAGTTGCACCGGTCATCACGCTTGCGATTCTTTTTCGTCAAGCAATTTATTGAGTATTTGCGTTTAATGTGACCGCCGCTTTCACCTCTGGCTACGACTTTCCCTAAACCCCGTTTTCATGCGATAGAACCGCCCTTTGCATGTGTGGTTACCGCCTTATGAGTCTCCTGATACGCT
>JAEZDJ010000002.1 GCA_023429565.1 Actinomycetes bacterium | reverse complement strand
CAGAAAAACGTAGAGATTTCCCGGACGGAGCACCCCTCAGGCTGTCCCTAGTGCAGGAAAACCTGCAATTAGTCAGGCAAAACAAACCTGCATTGAAAACCTGCACTAGAGATTACAAACTCCCTTCGGCATGGTTTTTGGGCCAATGCCACACGGAACCTGACGCAAGCAAGTCAACTCTAAAGGCTGAGCTCCGCGGAGTGCCGAAAGAAATCGATTCAATCGACCTCGTCCTGAACGATGTCGTCAACGTCGACGGAAGCACTGTAGAAAACCGGGCTTCCATCGATCACCTCATCCGAGAACACTCCTGAGACGCGAACCCATTTTCGCCCTCCCCCTTGCCGTGAAACGGGAAGGAGGAACCGAAACCTCGACCTTCCCTCACGGTGTGCCCGGGCTATGACCTCATGCGGCCCCATGTGTCCGTCGAGCTCAGGCTGGCCGACATTGTGGCCGCCGTCCTTTTCGGAACCTTGAGAGACATACCCGGTGACATCGTAAAAGTATCCATTTGCCCAGACTACGTCCAGATCCTCGTCGAGGAGGTGCTTGCTCACGCCCACCTCGACAGAACTCATGAGCAGGTTGTAGTCGTGAAGAAACGCACTCTGGTCAAGCGAAGAAGACCGCTGCGAGCCACCGTCGACCACCGCAAGGGAGCCATGGTGCCTTGGTATGCGGCCCAAGAATGCCTTCCCCAGATGAAACAGACGCTTCTTCTCATACATCCGCTTGTCGGCCACCAAAAGCAGGCCCGACATGTCAGCCGAGCTCCTCGACCAATGCGAGCCGATTGACACCAGCCTTGACGCCCTCGCACTGTCAGGATCAAAGGCCTGATCGAGCCTTGAAACCATTCGCTCGAAATCGGCCTCGTCGACACCGGGGGCGAGGGCAACGAACTCATCGCCGCCAATGCGATAGAGGCCGACGCCCGGAAGGGCGGTCGCCATCTTGTCGGCGCACTCTCGCAGGGTGTCGTCCCCGTAGCCGTGGCCAAAACGGTCGTTCATCTCCTTGAGGTCATTGACGTCCAGGAACACGATTCCAACCGACCGCGCCTCGCCTTCAAGACGTTCGACGTCCGCGAGGTAGCGGTTGCGGTTGTAAAGGCCGGTAAGGTCATCTCGAAAACTCAGCAAGGCAAGCTTGCCGTCATCCGCGATACGCTGCTTTGTCGTCTGGTAGAAATAGCCGAGGGTCTTGAGCGGGTCGGCCGCATGCCGGATTTTCTCAACCAGGGGATTGTCGACGACGAGGAACCCCACAACCCGATCGTCCTGCTCAAAGGGAACCGCCGCCAGACAGAGAATGCCGCATGCCTCGAAGATGCCTCGTCCAGCAGCGACTTCGGGCGATACTGCCTCAACGTCGTCGATCAGGATACACTCGCCGCGATTGAATCGGTCGAGCCAACACACCGCAACCTGACGGTCCACGTCTTGCAGCCGGTCGAGTTCGGACGAAATTCCCGGCGCACACCATTCATGGGTGTTGGAGATGACATCTTCATGGAGGTCGAACAGCGAGGCACGGTCTGCCTCAAAATACTCTCCAAGTGAACGAAGCATCGACATCGCAGCACGATCGGCGTCACGTTCCTGGCAAAGGTCACGGGCACAGGCAAGCACCACGCCTTCGACATTGAGGGCACTTTGCAGCCCATCCCCCTCATCCGTCCGAGACGCGTTATAGCCCTGATTCTCTTGCACGACGTGCAGACCTTCCCCTTTGGGCTTTAAATGCCGCGAGGCTCGTAAACGACCCTCCCACGGGGCCATTATACGTCGATATGAAACAAAATCAGGTTACAACTGAGTGTGAGAAACTGATCTCTCCACACATCATTCTTTATGTTGGCATTGCGGGCAGACCCCATCGAATATGATCTCGTGGCCCTCAATGTCGAACCCATGGGCATCGGTCACTCGCGTGGCGATGTCATGCACATACGGCATGCCCACATCCACGACTCGCCCACATACGCGGCATTTCGCGTGGTAATGGGGCTCGTTGAAGAAATCGTAGCGGTCGGCGCCATTGGGAACCTCCACACGGAGAACGTCTCCCCGGGCAGCCAAGACTCCCAGATTGCGATAGACCGTGGCCCGTGATATGTTCGGATGCTTTTTGCGGACGTATTCGTAGACGTCGGCTGACGTCGGATGATCATGGAGAGCCTGCACTGCCTTGAGAACCAAGGAGCGCTGCACCGTGTTGCGCGTGGCGCCCGTCTGCTTTTCTGAAACCGAAACGCTCATGAATACTCCTTCCGCGCATAAGCCAGATATCCCTGCGGTATTAAATAGGATTATATCTCATTAGCGGTGGAAAGGAAACTCACGAGGAAGGGGCCCATCCGAATCGAATGGGCCCCTCTCAACACCTCTATCGCGGATCGCGCATTCCTTCTTGGGCAGAACCGCAGCCCTGCCCAAGAAGGATTCCCTCAAACGAGGGCTCCGCCCCTTCATGCACAGCGATCGGCAAACGCCTCAGATAGCGTCGTCGCCTTGCTCTCCCGTACGAATGCGAACAACGTCGTCGACGGGGAAGATGAAGATCTTCCCATCCCCCACTTCGCCCGTGCGGGCCGCCGAGCTGATGAGCTCAACGAGGGATTTAACCTGGTCGTCGTCAACCACAAGTTCGAACTTTATCTTCGGGATCATGTTGAGGATAACCTCGGTGCCACGATAGTACTCTTTCCAACCATGCTGGTTGCCGCATCCTTGCACCTGGGAAACCGTCATGCCGGACACTTTGGCGGCAAACAGCGCCTCCTTGAGAGCTTCCAGCTTCTCAGGCCGGATGATGGCGGTGATCTTCTTCATGTTCACGCTCCTTTCGCTGCTGGAGCGCCCTTCTCAGGGAGCCCCAGCCTTTCCATCTCTAGTCGAGACCCACATACGCAGGATAGGCGCTTTCCCCGTGTGCGACGACATCGAGGCCCTGGGCCTCCTCTTCCTCGCTCACACGCAGGCTGCCCTTGAAGCATGCCTTGAGAATAAGCCCGATGATGAGGTCGGCAACCGCAACGAACACGATGGTGACCAGTATACCGAGAATCTGGCTGATCAGCAGGGAAGGATCGCCCGTGTAGAACAAGCCCCCGAATTCCGTCCAGGACAGCTCAGGCACGCAGAACAATCCGGTGAGGATGCCGCCCGTGATGCCGCCGATGGCGTGACAGCCAAAGGCATCGAGCGCATCGTCGTACCCAATTTTCGCCTTCAGGAACGAAATTGCAAAGTAGCAGATGGGCGAAACGATAAAGCCCATGACAACCGCAGCCCAAGGGGCGACGAAGCCCGCAGCCGGCGTGATGACGACGAGTCCCGCAACCAAGCCCGTGGCAGCGCCGACCAACGTCGGCTTGCCAACCTTGATGCGCTCGACGAGCATCCACGAGAGAAGGGCAGCGGCAGAAGCAGCCACCGTGTTGAGAACCGCAAGCGCCGCAATGCCGTCAGCAGCAAACTCGGAACCGCCGTTGAAGCCAAACCAGCCGAACCACAGAAGGGAGGCGCCCAGCACGACAAACGGAACGTTGTGGGGACGATAGTTCATCATGCCGAATCCACGACGCTTGCCTAGCAGCAGGCAGAGCACGAGGCCCGTCAGACCTGAACTGATGTGGACGACATCGCCACCGGCAAAGTCAAGGGCACCGATGGTGTCTCCGATGAGGCTGCCTTCTCCGCCCCACACCATGTGTGCAAGAGGCGCATACACAAGGAGAACCCAGACAGCGGCAAAGGCGACCACCGCACCAAATTTCATGCGGCCTGCCAGCGAACCGGTGATGATGGCGGTCGTGATCATGGCAAAGGCCATCTGGAATCCAATGTCGATGATGGCCGGATAGCCAGCAGCCAGATCGGGATTGGAGACGTCAAGCCCAGCCGCGCCAGAAAGCACAGCGAACGCGTCCGGTGTGCCCTCTGCCTCGGCGAGCATATCCTGAACCGCGTTCAGGCATCCAAGCTGGTCGAAGCCTCCGAAAAACGGGATGGATCCGTCGCCGCCATAGGCGAACGACCATCCTGCAACCACCCATACCACGCCTACAACACCCAAAACGGCCAAAGACATGAACATCGTGTTCACCACGTTCTTACGGCGTGACAACCCTCCGTAGAAAAACGCGAGACCGGGCGTCATCAGCAAGACGAGCATGGTGCAGACGAGCATGAAGCTCGTCGAACCGGTATCCAACATGCGCATTACCTCCTCTTGAATCGACTGCTTGCCTGTTGACGCAGTCGATCATCGCACGTCGATTTGAAACCGCATCCCCCATTGCCCAGTGTTAACGCTTTCACAAACGATTTTTAACAAGCAGGAAGTCTCGGCGTTACAATAACGAAACACAAGACAGGCAAGGGCATTCGAGAGCCATCGCAATCCTCGCCCGAAAGCGACAGGACATTCCAGTCGTCAGGCCAGAAGGGAAAGATCATTATGACAGTTGAATTTGTGCCCGTGACCACCGATGGCGAGCTGAAAAATCTCGCTTCACTTGCCGATGAGATATGGCATGAGTATTGGCCATCCCTCATCGGCAGGGATCAAACGGACTACATGGTCGAAAAATTCCAAAGTTTCCCGCGCATAGCCGAAGACGTGCGCTCCGGTTCATATGAATATTGGCTGATCCGCGCAACCGCAGACAATCGGGTCGTCGGCTACACGGGCGGTCGGGAAGAGCAGGAGGAAAAACGCTATTTCATTTCAAAGATATACCTGCTCAAAGCAGAACGCGGACAAGGATTTGCCTCAGAGACCCTTCGATTCTACGAGAACCTCTGTCGGATGCGCGGCCTTCAATCCCTCTACCTGACGGTGAACAAGCACAACGACCTCGGCGTGCGCACCTACAGGGCCAAGGGATTCGAAACCATCGACTCCGTCGAGACCGACATCGGCGAAGGATACGTCATGGATGACTTCATCATGGAGAAGCAGGTCGATCAAGACGGCGAGGGAGACGCCTGAGAGCGTCAGACCCTCTGATCCCCCAGCGCCTCGACGACCGAGGCCGCGATGCCCTCCGCATCAAGTCCCAGGTCTCCCAACAGCAGTTCAACCTTGCCTTGCGGCACAAAGGTATCAGGAATTCCCAAGGTGAGCGCCTTGGTTTTCAGACCCTGTCGGGCAAGTTCGCCCAAAACGCCTTCGCCGACGCCGCCTTCCACAATGCCGTTTTCCACCGTCACGACAAGCTTTGTCTGTGCAGCAGCGGCAATGGCGTCGGCGTCAAGCGGCTTCACCCATCGCATGTCCACCACACGAGCGTCGATCCCCTGCTGAGACAACAGCTCCGCAGCATCCAAGGCACGGGAAACCGTGCAGCCGAATGCGAGAACGGCAACGTCTTGTCCCTCACGCACGACGTGCGCCTTGCCAACTTCCAGCACCCGGGGTTCATCGGGCAGAGGCACGCCCTCAGCCGAACCGCGGGGATAGCGAATCGCGAACGGCCCTCCCAGCGTGAGGGCGGTATGCAAGGCATGCACGAGCTCTGCTTCGTTCGACGGAGCAAGGACCCGAAGATGGGGAACCATGCGCGTGTAAACCAAATCAAACATGCCGTGATGGGTCGGGCCGTCCGAACCGACGATGCCGGCGCGATCAATGGCGAACACGACATCCAGGCTCGGCAGGGCATTGTTGATGATGAGCTGATCGATCGCCCTCTGCAGGAAGGTCGAATAGATGGCGACGACAGGTTTCTTTCCACCGAGGGCGAGCCCCGAGGCAAGGCCGACGGCATGTTCCTCGGCTATGCCTGAGTCAATGAAACGCTCGGGGAACTCCTCCGCAAATTGAGCCAGGCCCGTTCCATCCTTCATGGCAGACGTGATGGCGACGATGCGATCGTCTTGACGCGCTTCTTGGACGAGGGCATTGCCAAACACGCTCGTGTATGACGGAGCCGGCTCCTCCTTTTTCTTCACCTGACCCGTCGCAATGTCATAAGGGCCTACGCCATGGAACTTCTCGGGGTCGCTGAAGGCGGGCTCATAGCCGGCCCCCTTTCGGGTCACCACGTGCACGAGCACCGGACCCTCGGCCTCAAGAACCTGGGCAAACATCTCTTTCAACAAGCCGATGTCATGTCCGTCAATAGGTGCCGTGCACACAATCCCCAACTGTTCGAACATCATGGAATGGGGAATGACGAACTGCTTCATCGATTCTTTCACGTTCCGGCCGAAGTTCGCAAGCGCGTTGCCGAAGGGCCCGCTGCTCTCCAGCTTTTCCTGCACGGAGTCCCTCGTGTGCCGATACTGCGTGGAGGTGCGCATGTAGCCCAGGTGCTTCATGAGGGCACCGACGTTGCGCGATATGGACATCTCGTTATCGTTGAGTATTATCACCAGGGGTGTCTGCGCTTGCCCAATATGGTTCAGCGCCTCAAACGCCATGCCCCCCGACAGCGCAGCATCGCCGATAAGGGCAACCACCTTTTCGTCTCCACCGGTCAAATCCCGCGCTTTCGCCAGGCCCAAGGCAACGGAAAGCGAATCGGACGCATGGCCTGAAGGATGCACGTCATAGGGACTCTCGTCTGGCTTGGTGAATCCCGACAGCCCGCCATAGGAACGCAGGGTTGGGAACGCGTCCAAACGACCGGTGATCAGCTTATGCGCATAGGCCTGATGGCCAACGTCGAACACAAAGCGATCGTGCGGGCAATCAAGCAGGCTGTGCATCGCAAGGATGATCTCCACAGCCCCCAAGGAGGAAGCCACATGACCGCCGGTCTGCGAGGTGACGGCGATGATCTCCTCACGGATCTCGTTTGCCAAAATAGAGAGCTCGGCATCGGTGAGCAGCTTGAGGTCTGCTGGTGATGACACGAGATCGAGAATGCGTTTTTCGTCCATGAACATGCCTCCGTCGAGCTTTAGACCGAAACGGCCGCATCGGCCGTTTCGTCGGCGGCTGCGTCGAGGGAAGGGGCGACGGAGACCGTGTCGCCGTCAGAACCCTCCACTGTGGCAGAAAGCTTCGTTTCCTGATCAGGGGAGACCCCCTCGGTCTCCGAGAGGGCGCTGCCCTCTTCAAGCAGATCGCTCGCGCGCAAGCCAAGCGCAACCGCTTCCTCATAAAGTGCCAAGGCATCGTCGAGAGAGATGCCGTCTGCGTTTACTTCGTCGGCTATTTCATCAAGCCGAGCCTTCATCGTGTCAAACGTGTCATAAGACGTCGATGTCATAAGCCGTCTCCCCCGACGACGTCGCCCTCTGATTCCCGCACCTTCCATGACGACGGCAAGGCGATGTCCGCCTGCGCACCGTCAACCTGGGGAGCAGCGAGGGGGAGAGGCTCGGATGCGGTACCCTCGGCATCCCCGTCAAGACGCTTCGCAATACGGCCAAGCACGCCGTTCACGAATCGAGGAGACTCGTCTTCTCCGCCAAAATCCTTGGCAAGCTCCACCGCCTCGTTGATGGCAACCGAAGTCGGGACATCGTCCACAAACAGCATTTCGTACGTGGCCAGGCGCAGGATGGAGCGGTCCACGATAGGCATCCGGGCAAGCGACCAATTTTCAGACGTTGCCGTCAAATGCCCATCGATATCTTCGCGATGCGCGGCGACGCCATGGACAATTGCCTCGGCGTAGTCGGACAGCATCCCGTCATCGGAAAGATAGGTTTCCGTTTCAGCAATGTCCGCCGGAGAGATTTCCGTGATCTCGCTCGTATAGAGAATCTGCAAAGCCGCGCGCCGGGCACGTGTTCGTTCATGTCGTTTCACAGTCATAAAGTCGTCTGAGCCTCCGTGCCCACTACTGAGCGAACTGGATGCCGTCGATGTAAACATCGATTGCATCGACGGAGAGGCCAACCTGGCTTGACACGGCATCAGCGACAGCCGCACGCACGTTGGAGGCAAGATCGGGAAGGACGTAGCCGTAGTAGACATCGATGTGCACCGAGATGTTCAGCTTATCGTCGTCATCGACCGAGATGTCAATGCCCTGCGTGGACGGCTTGGTCGCGAACACGGCACGCAGCGCGCCCGCAGTCGCCGGCCCCACCGAGGCCACGCCTTCTACTTCATTGACCGCTATGGATACGATCGTCTCGACAACTCCGGGTGCAAGCGCCATGCCATCAACATTTAATTCCGTCATAACACATCTCCCATCTGGGTTTCGATGAAATCGGTCGTCGCCTCGCCAGCACAGAACACCGCATTGTCCAAAACACGCCGATGAAATGAAATCGTGGTTTCAATGCCTTCGATGACGAATTCGTCAAGGGCGCGGCGACCGCGAGCAAGAGCTTCGTCACGGTCCTGCCCATACACGATGAGCTTTGCGACAAGAGAGTCATAATAAGGCGAGATGCGCGATCCCGTGCGAACGTAGCTTTCCACCCGAACGCCGGGACCGGCGGGCGGCTCGAACTTCGTGATGGTTCCGGGACAAGGGCGAAAGCCATGCGCCGGATCCTCTGCATTGATGCGAAACTCCATGGCATGGGCAAGCGGAACGAACGGGGCCCGGTCGGCACAACTCATGGGTTCGCCCGATGCGATGCGCAGCTGTTCTTTGATGATGTCGGTGCCCGTGATCTGCTCGGTGACCGGATGCTCAACCTGCACCCGGGTATTCATCTCCATGAAATAGAAGTTTCCTTCTGAATCAAGCAAAAACTCGATGGTGCCAGCATTCCGATACTCCGTGGCACGCACGGCCTTGATTGCCGCCACACCCATGGCGCGACGAAGATTCTCGGTGAGGGCCGGCGACGGAGCCTCCTCGACGAGCTTCTGATGGCGCCGTTGCACAGAGCAGTCGCGCTCGCACAGGGCAATGTTGTTGCCAAAGTCGTCAGCCAAAATCTGAATCTCCACATGGCGGGGACGAAGCACGAGCTTTTCGAGGTAAACCGCATCATTTCCAAATGCGGCGCCCGCTTCGGTGCGGGCCGCCCGATACTGAGCCTCAAGATCGGCCGGATCGTGCACTTCGCGCATGCCTTTCCCGCCGCCACCTGCCGTTGCCTTGATAAGCACCGGATAGCCTACGCGGTCTGCAAAAGCCTTTGCCTCGGAAGCGGTGTCGATGCAACCGTCCGAACCGGGAACGGTGGGGACGCCGCATCGCCTCATGGTCTCGCGCGCCATGCTCTTGTCGCCCATGCGCTCGATGCACTCGGGAGAGGGCCCGATAAATGCAATGTCATTGTCTGCGCAGGCACGCGCAAAATCAGCGTTCTCGGCAAGAAAGCCATAACCTGGATGGATGGCTTCTGCCCCGGTGTTTTTTGCCGCAGCTATGATGCTGGACATCACCAGATAGCTTTTATTCGCTTGGGCAGGTCCGATGCAGACGGCCTCATCGGCATACTGAACCGGATAGGTGTCTGCATCCTCAGTCGAATAGACGGCGACAGTCTTCACGCCGAGCTCCCTGCAGGCGCGCATGACGCGCAGGGCGACCTCGCCACGATTTGCGATCAGGATCTTCTCAAACATTAGGCTGTCTCCGGAGCCGGTGCGGGCGCGCCATGGGGCTCGACATAAAACAGGACGGTGCCGAACTCAACCGGAGAGGAATCCTCGACGCATACCTCACGCACGGTGCCCATCTCCTCAGCCGTGATTTCATTCATGAGCTTCATGGCTTCGACGATACACAGCGTCTGGTTAGCAGCAACCTCATCGCCCACCTGGACAAAAGGAGGCTCGCCCGGTGCGGGAGACTCGTAAAACGTGCCCACCATGGGAGCCGTGACGGCATACCAGCTCGAAGGACGTGCGGCCTCGTCGGTGGCAGGAGCGGCAGACTCCGCAGATGAGGCGGCCGGAGCCACGGCCGCTACGGGTGCTGCAGCCAACGCCTCGGGAGACGGGGTGCCGGGCATGCGGATAGCAATGCGCGTGCCCTCTTCTTCCACCACAATCTCGCCGACGCCGCTTTCCTCGGCAACGCGAACCAACTCGCGAATCTGATTGATGTCCACGTAATCGTCCTCCTTGGTGTGGCTCGACTCCTGCTCCATGAGGAAGTCGACCTTCTCCGATGTGCGGTGCTTGCTCAGGTAGGTGCGTGCCTCGTTGGGGAACAGGGCGTACATGAGAACATCTTCCTCGCTTTTCGCGAGGTCTCCGATCTCCTCTTCCATCTGGGCATAGGTTGTCGTGACAAGAGAACCGGGTGCCACGTCCGGTGGCAGCATCTCCGAGTTGCCCACGACCTTGGCCACGATGTCCTTGTCCATGCGACCGGGAGCCTTGCCGTAGTAGCCGCAAATGTAATCCTTCATTTCCTTGGACACGACGCTCCACCGCTTGCCCGTCAAGACGTTGAAGACGGCCTGGGTGCCCACGATCTGGGAAAGCGGCGTGACGAGGGGAGGATAGCCAACCTCGGCGCGAACCTTCGGAATTTCTGCCATGACCTCTGGCAAACGGTCGCCGGCATTCTGTATCTCAAGCTGGGAAACCAAGTTGGACATCATGCCACCGGGAACCTGATGCGAATACACCCTCATATGGGTGAGCGACGAGACGCCTCGCTTGTAGTGGCCCCGCTTGCGCACTTCTTCCCAGTACTCTGCAATCTCAAACAGAAGATCCAAGTCAAGACCCGTGTCGTAACGGCTTTCCTGAAGGGCCGCCACGATCATCTCGACCGCAGGATGCGAGTTTCCGAAAGCCAACGGCGCATGCGCGGTGTCGGCGATGGCGGCGCCAGCTTCAGCGGCCTTGATGATGTTGGCGGGAGCCATTCCGCCAACATAGTGACAATGGATGTGCAACGGCAAGCCCACCTCGGCGTTGAACGCCTTGACCATGCGCTCGGTGCGATAAGGGGTGAGCATGCCGGCCATGTCTTTGATGGCGATGGAGTCGGCGCCGAGGTCCTTGAGCTTCTGGCCGTAGTCCAAGTAGCTGTCCAAGGTGTGCACGGGCGACATCGTGTAGGAAATGGCCCCCTCAAAATGCCCGCCGCACTCCTTGATGGCTTCGGCGTTGTCCACGACATTGCGAATGTCGTTAAGCGCGTCAAACACACGGAAGACATGCACGCCGTTGCGCTTGGCGGCATGGATGAAACGGCTGCATATTTCACGAGAGTAATGCTTGTATCCCACAAGGTTCTGGCCACGAGAAAGCATGGCCAACGGTGTGTTGGGCGTATTGGCCTTGATGGAGCGCAGACGCTCCCAGGGGTTCTCGTCGAGGAATCGCAAGCAGGTATCGAATGTCGCGCCACCCCATGCCTCGATAGCCCAATACCCAACGCGGTCCATCTTGGGCAGGATGGGCAGCATGTCACCGATCTGCATACGCGTGGCCCACAGGCTCTGCTGGCCGTCACGGATGGTGGTATCCATGATCTGAAGCCTCGGCATGAACTCACACCCCCTTCGGTTTGCGGTTTGTCAGAGATCGAAATAAGAATTATAGAAGAAAGCGCCTGTGTTGGAGCGCCTTTGACCGAAATTCACCGACAAGCAACATGATAGTGCCGGCGAGGGGGGACAAACGGCGACGAACACAAGGGGAAACGAACGCGGGCAGCCCCCGGCAAAGAAACGTCGGGGACGCTCTTCCGAGCGTCCCCGACTGCGCGGCGTCTCCCGATCGTGGAGCCTACACGCGTTTGATGAAGCGGCCGTCGCGCGTGTCGATCTGCAGGGTGTCACCCGGCTCGACGAACATGGGAACCTGCACAACGGCACCGGTCTCGAGCGTGGCAGGCTTGGATCCTCCCTGGACCGTGTCGCCCTTGAAGCCAGGATCGGTTTCGGTCACCTCAAGCTCGACGAACATCTGAGGCTCAATGCTGATCAGCTCTTCCGCGGCATACAGAAGCGAAGCCTCGTCGTTCTCCTTGAGCCATTGCGCCGCCGAGCCAACGGCGTCTGCAGCGATGGACATCTGCTCAAAGGTGTCGTTGTCCATGAAATAGAAGTCAGCACCGTCGTTGTACAGATACTGGAGTTTTTTCGTCTCCAGGCGGACGGCATCGAATTTCGTGCCGGCGTTGAACGTGTAGTCCACAACGCGGCCCGTCTTGATGTCTCGAAGCTTCGTGCGCACAAACGCGCCGCCCTTGCCAGGTTTCACATGCTGAAATTCAACGATGGTGCACAACTTGCCATTGTATTCGATGCATATGCCGTTCTTGAAATCAGCGGTAGAGATAGCCATTCTCGAAAATCCTTTCGTTCACGGGCGGCCATGCTGCTCGCGCGCCCGCCATGCGTTTAAACTGGTTCATTATACCCATGTCTGTCATCCTTGACCTGCAAGGATCGTGCCGCCCAGAAAAAAACCAGCCGAAAGGCCCGCAACACCGCCCCCGACACGCCCCTTGCGAAAAGCTCGGGAAGCGTTGATTGAAGCGAGGTCGTCGGCTGGGCGAGCCCGTTTCTTGCTGGGCGGGCGAAGAAACCGCAGGCGTGCTGGCGGCGCATCGAGGATTTCTGAGCCTGATCCAGCGGGAAACGGGCCGGCTGGGTGGCGTGCCGAGCCAATCAGCGCTTCCCTAGATGACCACCATGTCATGGGTGGACTGGGAAAAGACCTCAAAGCCATCCTCGGTCACCACGCCGAAGTCCTCCAAACGCATGCCGAACTCACCGGGAAGGTAGATGCCCGGCTCAACCGTGACCACATTGCCGGCAACGAGAGGACGATCGTTGCGCGGTGAAAGATTTGGCTGCTCGTGAATGTCGATTCCCACCCCGTGTCCGAGGCCATGTCCCATCCTTCCGCCAAACCCTCCCTCTTCCAAAACGCGTTCAGCGAGCTCATGCATCTCGGCACCCGTCACGCCCGGTCTGAGGGCAGCCTCGACGCGTTCGTTCGCCTGGCGCAACACCTCATAAGCCTCGGCGATGCGAGCCTCCGGAGCACCGACGAAGACCATGCGCGTCATGTCCGAGCAATATCCCTGTGCCCGTGCGCCAAAATCCATGACAACGCAGTGTCCCGCCTCCAACCGCGTCTCTCCCGGAATGGCATGCGGACTGGCGCCATTCGCTCCCGTTGCGACGATCGACGAAAACGCGAGGCTCTCCGCGCCGTGGCGGCGCATGAAATCCTCCAGCTCAATCTGCACCTCTCGCTCCGTCATGCCCGGACGCATGAACTCGATGACATGCGAGAATGCTGCATCGGTGATGGCCTGCGCAGCTTTCATCCGCGCAATCTCCGAGGGCTCCTTCACAGCACGCAGTCCCACGACCAGTCCGCTTGTCTCACGGAGTTGCAGTCCGGGGAACGCATTTTTCTGGAGCCTTGGGGGTTCGCGCGTCTCCGCAAGAGAGTCCCCGTCGGATGAAGCCCCTGGGGAGCTTTCGTCAATAGCTGCCTCAAGTCCACGGTATTCCGAAAGCGAGATCGAGTCTTCTATGCCGAGCACGATCGGAGAAGGAGAGGAAGCTTCACCGTCTCCCACCAACCCATGACGTGCGGAAAACAGGCTGACGACGAACTGGCCATGGGAAGCACGCCCATCGTCGACATCCACCTCGCCCTCAGCCTGAGCGGCCATGCGAGCCGCCTGGCTGTAACGAGAGTCGGTATGAAGAACGGCATCATGAGGGGTCACGAGCAGTGCATGGGCCCTCTCGTCGTCAAAAACGCCATCGAACGCCGTCAACCATTGGATGTTCGACGTGTCCCGCACGAAAAACGTCCGCATGCCATCCGCAGCACACGCATCCCGCAGAAGACCAAGCCGGCGAGCCGAGGAGCCGGCCTGCCCCAAGGCACATTGGCCTTCTTCCAGCTCCTCTGCAGCTCGCATGCCGCCCTCCCCCGCATCCAGGACCCCGACAACAACCTGGCCAGCAGGACAGCGATGCTCGTACCCCTCCCCCAGGGGCTCGCTCGCACCTTCGATCAACAAGTCGATGGCGTCGCAGTATCCCTGAAACCCACGCCCCTTCACCTGGGCGACGCAGGCTGGCGCGATGACGGAAACGCGACGGAATGCCTCGCGGCTGTCCACGTCGGATATATGGACCTCTACGCAAGGGGTCTCGATGCCCTCGATGGCATCTCTGAGAGCGTAGGAGTAATGGGTATGTGCTCCCGGGTTGTACACGATGCCGTCGAAGGAGTGATGGGCGTCGTGAATCTTGTCGATGAGCACACCTTCGCTGTTTGACTGGAAACAGGTCACCTCCACGCCGCGAGACGCGCCGTACTCCCCCACCATGCATTCAAGGGAAGCCAGGCTCTCGCTCCCGTACACCGCAGGCTCTCGCACGCCCAGCATATCCAGATTCGGACCGTTCAACAGCAGGATGCTTTTCACGTCGTTTCCTTTCCGTTTTGGAGCTCAGCGCAGTCTTCCGGCATCCCCGCCCGCGTCGTGCAGGCACCGGAGTCAGTCCTTGGCAACCGCTAGCCCTTGGAGCGCTGCCATGCCCCCAGATGCTCAAGGATGACTTCGTCGTCAACCCCCACAAGCTCCCAATCGCCCACATCGCGCGGAAGGACGAAGCGCACCTGGCCATGGCGGGTCTTCTTGTCACGTTTCATGACATCCAGCATGTCTCTTGGGTCGGCCGACCAATCAAGGGCAGGCAAGCTGAGCGCATCCAAGAGACCGTCCTGGGCATGCACGAAATCGGTGGTCGCGCCCGCGAGCGCAACGCCCAGGCGTGATGCGAAGCGCATGCCTTCGGCCACGGCCTCGCCATGCGAGAAGGTCCCGTATCCGGCCAAGGACTCTACGGCATGTCCAAGCGTATGCCCATAGTTCAGGCACTCGCGCACTCCCCTGCTCTCGCTTTTATCGCTGGCCACGACATTCGCCTTGAACACGACCGAGCGAACGATGGCCTCAGCCACAGCGGTCTCGTCGCGGCGTGCCAGAGCGTCGGCGGATTCGACCATCCAGAAAAAGAACTCGTCGGAGTCGATGACGGCAGATTTCGCTATCTCTGCGCATCCGCAACGCCACTCTCGCTCGGGCAGCGTTGTCAGGGTCGAAGTGTCAGCGCACACATAGGCGGGCTGCTTGAAGGTGCCCACCAGATTCTTTCCCGCCGCAAGGTTGACGCCGGTCTTTCCACCCACGGAAGAGTCGACCATGGAGAGAAGCGTTGTGGGCACCTGAACGACCGCCACGCCACGCATGTACGTCGATGCCGCAAAGCCAGCCAAATCTCCCACAACCCCGCCGCCAAGCGCGATGACCACGCAGTCCCGCCCCAGCGAGAGGTCGGCCATGGCCTCCCATATCTCACTCGCCACCTCGACCGACTTCGACTCCTCTCCCGCCGGGACCGTGATGCGTTTCGTGCGGAATCCCGCCTCTGACAGCGCCGTTTTCGCCCTGTCGCCATACAGCGGCCCAACGATTGAGTCGGTGACGACGAGGGCCCGATCAGCTTCTGCGAACGCCTCGATGCTCCGCATATGCGCCCCCAACTTCAGGAGGGGCCCCGAACCGATGCGCACGTCGTACTTTTGCTCGCCGGGAATAGCGACATCTACTTTCGTCGTAGACAAAGGATGCCTCCTTTCTCAAGGGCAGCCTGCACTTCGCAGGCAATGGCCGCAACGCTTTTTCCTGACGTGTCCACCGTCACATGGGCAACTTCTTCATACAGGGGCAGGCGTTCCTCGTTCGTTTTGCGGGCTGAATCGATGTCATGGAACAACGGGCGGGTCGAGGTGTCGCTGATGCGCGCCTTCGCCTCGTCAACCGACACCTTGAGATGGACCACAAACCCGGATTCCCGCAGCACGGCACGGTTCTCCGAACGCTTGACCACGCCGCCGCCGCACGACACCAGAAGGGGCTCCTTCGATGCCAGTTCGCGAAGCACGTCGGATTCAATGGCGCGGAAGCCTTCTTCGCCTGCATCGGCAAAGATGTCGCGAACGCGCCTTCCCTCCCGACGCTCCAGATAGGTGTCCATGTCGACAGAGGCAATACCGCACGTACGGGCCAGCCGGCGGGCAACCGAGGTCTTGCCGGCTCCCATGAAGCCGACAAGGAAGACCGGCCGCGAAAGCTCGCCTATCGTGCGCGAGGCATGCTCGTTCCCCATGGCGCGTCCGACCTACCGCGACACGGTCTTGAGTCGCTGGCGATACGCCTTGACCGCCGCACGGATGTCAGCCATGGCATCACATCCGAACTTTTCCAAATAGGCATTGGCCAAGACAAACGCAACCTCGCCTTCGGCCACGACGGCACAGGCCGGAACGGCGCACACGTCGCTGCGTTCACGCGAAGCCCGCTCGATCTCCAACGTGTCCATGTTCACCGTCTCAAGCGGCGTCATGAGGGTGGGAATGGGCTTCATGGCTGCGGTCACGATAAGGGGCATGCCCGTCGTCATGCCCCCTTCAAGCCCACCGGCATTGTTTGACGAGCGGAGAAAACCTGCCTGACGATCAAGGACGATGGCGTCATGCACCTGCGAACCAGGCCGCCGCGCAGCCTCGAAGCCAAGGCCGAACTCAACGCCTTTGACGGCAGGAATGGAGAACAGGGCCGCGCCCAACCGCGAGGTCAAACGGTCGCCGGCCGTCGCATACCCCCCAACGCCAGGCAAGAGGCCCGTCGCCACCACGCGAAACGTGCCGCCCAAGCTTTCGCCGTCCTTCTTAGCCTGGTCGATTGCCCCTTTCATGACCTCACTCGTTTCCTCATCGGGACAGCGGACCTCGCTCGTCTCGATGTCGAGAGGCTTGTAGTCGGGGGCCGCCAACAGCGGATCGTCTTCGTCAAACGTCACATCCCCAATGGACACGACATACGAAAAGACCTCAATGCCCAAATCGGCAAGGAACTCCCGCGCGATGCCCGCGGCGGCCACTCGAGCAGCGGTCTCGCGGGCGCTCGCCCGTTCGAGGATATTGCGGCAATCATCGGTGTCGGTCTTGAGGGCTCCGACAAGGTCTGCATGACCGGGGCGCGGCGTCACTTCGCGAACGAGGCCGGCGGGCGGCTCCCCAAACGCAGCCATGCGTCCTGACCAATTCTCCCAGTCGCGGTTCTTGACCATGAGAGCGACAGGAGTGCCGAGCGTGCGGCCAAACCTGATGCCGGAGCACACTTCAACCGTGTCGCGTTCGATGAGCTGACGCCCGCCTCGACCATAGCCGGACTGCCGCCGTTCAAGGTCAACGTTGATATGTTCCTCGGATATCTTCAGGCCAGCAGGCACGCCGTCAACAATAGCAGTGAGGCATGGCCCGTGGCTCTCGCCCGCCGTGATGTAGCGCATAGTCAGTCGCTTTCAGCCGTTTTCCAAGCTTGTTCGCAGCTATTGTACCCCACAGGATCAGCTACGCTGGCGAGAAGCCGGCAGCCGCCGACATGATGTCATACAACTCGTCGGGCTTTGCCTCGAGCTCAACGCCCTCGATATCGCAGACGGAAAACACCGTTGCCACAGCCTGGGCGACAAGCATGCCGGAACCGTCATGCACGACACAGCCAGCCTCCCGCGCCGCACGGACGAACGCCGTCTCGCCATGCCCATACACCACGTCAAACACGACCTGGCCCTCATGAAGCAGCAGGGGATCGAACGGCGCCGGATCTCCCGCCTTCATGCCCAAAGGCGTTGCGTTGACCACCAGATCCGCCGCGGATAGAGCTTCCGTCACTTCAGCGTATGCGCCCGAGCCAAACTCCGTTTCCTCGTACCCCTTGCGAAAGCTGCGGTGATGATCTTGGGCAGGAGGCAGGTCGATGGTGGCCGCCGCAAGTCGTCCATACTCCTCGACATAGGCAGAGAGGGCCTCCTCGGCCCTTGCTCCATCACGCCCGGCAAGCATGACGCCAGCCGCACCGGCGACGGCGCAAGCATGCATGATGGCGAGCGCCGTCGGCCCGGTGCCGCAGACGACGATGCGTTTCCCCGCAAAGGAAAACCCAGTCCGTTCGAGGCACGACACACACCCCTGTCCATCCGTGTTGTACGCGATGAGGGCAGACCCCTTTTTCACCAACAAGTTTGCTCCTCGGGCAAGTTTCGCCGAGGCGGCCCGTGCCGTGGCGGCCTCGAGGGCAAGCGGCTTGTAGGGAGTGGTGATGTTGATGGACAGAAAGGCCCGCTTATCCAGAAACGCCTGGGCCTCTTCCTCAGTTGCGCAATCGGCCAAGGAATACCGCCAAGGAAGCCCGTAACGCGCGTACACGGCATTGTACATGTCGGGCGACTTTGAATGGGCGATAGGGTGGCCCAACAGGTAGAGATGTTCCCTCATGACATTCCTCCTCGACTTTCGCCTTCATCGCCCTCACAGAGCACGCCGGTGGCACCTGCCACGTTTTCCGGCTTTCGGTCACCCATGACCAGACGCTCGAAGTTGCGCAGAAGCAACGTGTGCGGAAGGTCTTGTTCGACCAGGGGCGCCAGCAGATAAGCCGGCATTCCCGCCAAATGAGCCCCCAGCACATCGGTGACCAATTGGTCTCCGATGACCACCGTCTCATCACGCGATGCCTCGATTTTCTTGAGCGCCGCAAGGAACGCGGGCGGCAGGGGTTTCATGGCCTTTGCCACGAGGGGAAGAGACAGGCGGTTCGCCAGTTGCTGGACGTCCCCATGCCAGTTGTTCGACACCAGGCAGAACGATATGCCGACGTCGCGTGCACGAGCAAGCCAATAGGCGATGTCGCGCGGCACCTCATGGGTGTCGCGCGTCAGGATGGTGTTGTCGATGTCAAGCAACACGGACCGATAGCCGCATCCCAGCACGTCACGCTCAATGTCGACATGCGACAGACGCGAGAAATATCGATCAGGTTCGAGCAGTGACATGGATACGCTCCGTTCAAGAGAGGCCGAGGGCCTACGAGAACGTGCTCACATGCTCGTCGTACGTCTCGCTGAAATGATACTGCATGGTCCCATTCTCATCGGGCTCGAAGTAAAAGAAGAAGTATTTGCCAAGAGATTCCTGGTCAGGCGAGCATACCGCCTTCAGGCTGTCGAGGCCGGGCGAGCAAATGGGCGTGGGGGGCAATCCCTGGTTTGTGTAGGTGCTGTAGGGCGTGTTGGCGTGCACTTCCTCCGCCGTCGGATCATGCCCCACTTCGTATGCCGTCGTCGCATCGCTTTGTAGATAGCCATAGCTGGGTTCGTCCAGCGTTTCCAAACGATTGTAAAACACGGCGGCGACCTGAGCGCGGATCTGCGCGTCTCCGCTGGACTCCTTCTCGACAATGGAAGCCAAGTTGACGGCCTGATAGACGGAGAGACCCTGGCTTTGAGGATAAGACCAATCGAGGCTTGCCGTCTCCGTTTGGAACTGATCGAGCATCTGGCGGATCAGGGAATCGGGCGTGGCGTCGGCATCGACGGTGTAGGTCTTGGGAAACAGGAACCCTTCGAGGGAATTCGTGCCGGCGTCGGCAAGGAAGGGGTACGACTGAGCATAGGCGCTCGCATCGCTCGCCGCAGCGACGAACGCCTCAGACGTGATGCGGTTCTCCGTGTACTCTGCCACACGCTGGGCTATCTGCGCAAGCGTATATCCTTCGGGAATAGTCAATCCCGCACCCTGATCGGGACCGGACTGGAGCATGCCGATGATGTCATCCAAACTTGTGCCACCAGCAAAAACATAGGTTCCGGGCTTGAGTTGCGAAGCGACTCCCAAAGCGTCCACGCGTGAGGTGAAGGAAGACGCGCTCTCCACCAGTCGGACTTCGACGAGCTGCTGGCCAATGGCCTGGGCCCCCGCACCTTCGGCAACCGTGACCGTGGCTTCCTCTCCCTCGGAGAGCAGCTCGACACCAGGTGACGTGAATTCGTTGACCAATGTTGCAACGCCCCAACCCAACAAGCCGATCACAAGAACGGCAACCACAAGGGCAACCACCAAGGAGGTCCTTTTTCGCTTCGGGCGAATAAAGCTGGTATCGTAGGTGCGGAACTCGCGTTCTCCACGAGCATGCGCCGCACGGGCAGCATGATTCGGGCGCTGAGAATACGTGACCTGTCTTCTGCGTGGAACCATGGACTGAACCCTCACCTTTCTTGCCCGCAGCGCGCGTCAAGCCACGTCTGCAAGAACAAACTCGCGGCTATCATATCTATTTTGCCGCGCATGGTGCGTTCGGTCATGCCCTTTTCACGCAAACTCCGTTTGGCCTCACGTGAGCTCAAGCGTTCGTCGGCGAACTCCAACGGAAGCCCGCAGTTCCGCGCGATGCGCTCGGCCGTCGCACGCACTCTCGCGGCCTGCGGGCCCTCTTCTCCAGAAAGGGAGTAGGGAAGACCGCAAAGAAGGAGCTCAGGCTCCCAATCTTCCAGAACGCGCCGAAAAGAGCGCGCGCCCTCCTTCACTTCAGCCGCCGGAAGCACGCACACCGGCGAAGCGATCCGCTCCCCCGGATCGCTTACCGCAATGCCAATTCGGGTCTCCCCAATATCTAAGGCAAGAACTCTCAATGGCTCTTCTTTCTCATACACGCATCATCATGGACGCAGGCTCTGGACAGGTCGGTGCCGATTCGTCACAGAAGCATTTCCCGCGCCGCATCGAGCGCAGCCCCCAGGCCCTCAACGCTCTTTCCTCCGGCCTGGGCCATGGACGCCTTGCCGCCGCCGCCTCCCTTGATGTGCGGAGCGACTGCCTTGATGAGGGCCATCGCGTCAAAACCGGCGCTGACCGCCTCAGGAGTTGCCGCGGCGAGGATCAAGGGAGATCCCCCCTTCTCGGCGGAAAGCACGACCGCTCCAGGAACGGCAAGACGCGCACGCAGGACATCCCAGGCATCGCGAAGCTGGCCGGCATCTGCTTGGCCCATGTGCCCGACAATGAGACGATAGCCCCCCTTGGCATCAACGGCGGTGTCGAGAAGCTTTGAGACCTCGTCTTCTGCCGCGCCTTGACGGCTGTGCCGAAGTTCGCCTTGCAGGTCCTTGAGCTGCTTCATGACGGAATCCGTGCGCTCGCTCACCTCAAAAAGGGGAACGCGCAACCCGTCAGCCGCCTTCTTGAGCTCAGCCTCGGCCCTGTTCAGATATGAGAGAGCGTCAAAGCTGGTCACGGCTTCGATGCGACGGAGATTTGCCCCCACGCTGGTCTCGCCGGTGATCTTGATGAGACCGATTTCGCTCGTGGCGGACACATGGGTGCCGCCGCAGAGCTCTTGGGAGAAATCCTCGATGTCGAGCACTCGGACGAACTCCCCATACTTCTCGCCAAACAGGGCCATCACGCCCGCCTCGCGGGCTGAAGCCAGGGATGTCTCGTAAGCGTGAACGTGATGGTTCTCCATGACCTTCTGGTTGGCCATGCGCTCAACTTCAGCTATCTGCTGGGCGGTCAGCGCCTCGAAGTGCGTGAAGTCGAAACGCAGACGGTTCTCGGCCACGTAGCTGCCTGCCTGCTTGACGTGATCGCCCAGCACTTGGCGCAATGCCCAATGAAGAATGTGCGTGGCGGTATGATTGCGGCAAATGCGCTCCCGACGCGGCACGTCGATGGACGCCGTCACCGCATCGCCTACGGCTATGCGACCCTCGTCAAGCGTGACGGCATGGGCAGTGAGGCCCTTTTCAGGTTCTTTTGTGTCAGTGACGCGCACGGTGACGCCTTGCTTCGTCAGCACTCCCGTGTCGCCGATCTGCCCGCCCTTTTCTGCATAAAACGGCGTGACGTCCAGAACGATGCGCCCCTCTTCGCCCTGTTCGAGCGCATCGACCCGCTGTCCATCCCGCACGATCGCGAGCACGCGCGCTTCCGCCTCGTTCTTCGTGTACCCCAGAAACTCCGTCGGTCCCACGGACTCCGCTATCTCGCTCATGACACCGCCGTAAGTCGACCAGGCAGCTTCGGCATCCTTTGTGTTGGCTGCGCGAGCACGGGCCTTCTGCTGATCCATGCACTGTTCGAATCCGGCCATGTCGACCTCAATGCCACGCTCTTCGCAGAGCTCTCGGGTGACCTCGACGGGAAAGCCATACGTGTCATGCAGCGTGAATGCCTGCTGTCCTGACAGCACCGTGCCCTGGAGCCCAGACAATGCCTCGTCGAGGAATGCTCGTCCCTGCCGCAGATTTGCGCCAAACCGCTCCTCTTCGGAGAGGATGACGCGACGCATGAGCTCACGATTTTCGACGATCTCGGGATACACGTGACCCATCAGGTTCACGGTTTCGTCAACGTAATCGTTCAAAAACGGCTTGTCCAAGCCTAGGAGATGGCCTTTCATCACAGCACGGCGCAGCAGGCGCCTGAGCACATATCCGCGACCCTCGTTGGACGGAAGGATGCCGTCCGCTATCATGAACGCAACAGCGCGGCTATGGTCGGCCATGATGCGAAGGGAAAGGTCAATCGCGGGATCGTCGCCATACGAAGACCCCGTCAGCTTCTCCCCCACGGCCACCAGGCTGCGCAACACGTCGGTCTCGTAGTTCGATTGCACGCCTTGAAGGATGGCGGCCATGCGCTCCAAACCCATGCCGGTGTCGATGTTCTTCTTTGGCAGAGGCTTGAGAGTGCCGTCTTCCTGACCGTCATATTGGGTGAAAACCAGATTCCAGTATTCGAGAAAACGATCGCAGTCGCACCCCGGCGCACAATCGGGACGACCGCAACCGAACGAAGGGCCCTGATCGAAGTATATCTCGGAACAAGGTCCGCAAGGACCGGTCGGTCCGGCACGCCAGAAATTGTCTTCCTCGCCAAGACGGGAGATATGATCGTCCGGCACGCCGAGGCTCTTCCATATGTCAATGGTCTCGTCGTCATCCAAAAACACCGTGAAATACAAACGGTCGGCTGGAATCCCCAAAACCTCGGTGGAGAACTCGTAAGCCCACGCACACATTTCCTGCTTGAAATATCCGCCAAAGCTGAAATTCCCCAGCATCTCGAAAAAGCTCTGATGGCGGCCGGTCGTGCCAATGATGTCGATATCGTTCGTGCGAACGCATTTCTGCACCGTGGTCGTTCCGACATAGGGTGGCTCGAGGTGCTTCTGTTGCAGGAAGTAAGGCTTGAACTGCACCATGCCGGCACTTGTCAGCAACAGCGACGGATCGTCGGGAATCAGAGAGGACGAGGGAAGGCGCTTGCAGCCCTTTTCCTCAAAAAAGCTCAGGTACCTCTCGCGAATCTCCGCGCTTGTCATATAGGTCATATCCGTTTCTTTCCGTCTCTCTGGGACCATGATCGGCCCATTCGTTCATTGCGGCTCTTGAGGCCATGCCGTCGGCTCCGGCCTTGACGACCCCGCCCTCGACATCGAATTCCCGCAGGCCTCACGCGACCTGCGGGAATCATCCGATCCGATGAATCATGCACACTCGGGTGCTCGTCAGCGTTTCTCTTGTCGGTCGGCGTTTTCCTCCGCTTTCCGATTGCGGCGCCCAGCCTGTCCGGACGATGCCGAACCGTTCGCATGAGGGGACGTCGCATCCGCCATGGGATCGACTTCGTCGCCTTGCGCCGGCGCCCCCAAGAGAAACACCCCATCATCCGAGACGATCCGCCGCCCCGTGTGCTTCTCGAAATAATACACGAAAACGGCCTTGGCAACCGCGACAGCCGGAATGGAGACCAACATACCGAGGATGGATCCCACAAAACCGCTCATCGCCCCACCCAACGCCGATCCCGCCAGCAGCGCGATCATGGTGAGGGCCGGATGGACATCGACCGAATTGGCCATTATCCTTGGCGAGACGAACGTGTAGACGATCTGCTGGATGGCGATCGTCCCCACAAGCGCGATCACCGCAACCCACGGCCCGACGAACACGCCGACCAGGGCTGCCAGCGCCCCACCCAACCAAGGGCCCACGATGGGAACGATGTTCAGCAATCCCGCAATGCCGCCAAGGGCCGCATAGTACGGAATGCCCGTGACGCCGAACAGGATGCCACAACCGATGCCGATCACCGCGCATTGCAGCAAGGTGCCCTTGATGTAGCCTCCCATGACGCGCGTAAACGTCACGTGAAGCATGTCGAGATCCTCCTGGCGCTTCGCGCCGCACACGCGGCGACACTCTCGACCAAGGGCCGGCAGCTCCATGAGGATCCAAAAAGCGACGACAAGTCCAAACCCAATGGCCATGAAGGCGCTAGCCACACCAGCGCCAATGGCGACCACGCCGTTCGCGCTCTCCTTCGCGACACTTGAGGCCCAAGCCCCCAAGGCAGCAAACACCTCATTAGCCCATTGCTGGACCGTGTCGCTCTGCATGACGTCCGCGTAGCGGCCGTAGAACGTGTTCCACCAGTCCGAAACGCCAGCCACATAGCCAGGAATGCTCTCGACAAGACTCGAGAACTGGCTCCCAAAGCCAAAAGCAGGCGAGAACAGCAACACGCCGACCAGCCCGATGACGGCAAACATGAGCACATAGGCAATTGTCGTGCCCGCAACGCGGGGAACGCCCCACTTCTCCAACCGGGAAACGACGCCACGCAGACAGAAGACGATGATGACCGCCCATATGACAACGCCAACCGGCACAGACAGGATATTGAGCAGATAGATGACGACGCCGGCAAGAAGGATGGCGCCCACCGTGGTCCACACGTTGAGAAAACGGCAGCGAGCCTTCATGTCCCGCTGCGGTTCGCGGTCGGAAATGCTCAAGCTGTGCTCCTTGTCCTCAGTGAACCCGATGGTCGGACGCGGCTTCGGCCGGAACTTTGCGGTCGCCATCACCATAGGTGAAATAGTGCGACGGCTCGTTCTCGTCAACGCTCTCATGACCGGAATCGGCACCTGCAAATCCAACTGTCGAGGCTTCGTCGTTGGCAGCCTTCTTCTCGACGGAGGACTTCTCCGCAGGAACCGACGTCGCTTTAGCAGCCTCAGGCGCATGAGCGACCTGAGGGGATTCTGCCTGAGCAGCCTGCTTCGCCTTCTCCTTGCCAAGGCTGATAGACTCATCGCTTGCCCGACGGGATTTGAGGGCCCCTCGCACTCGGCTCGCGACGTTGTTGACGATATCCATGGGAACATTGGCCACCGTGTCCACGGCCTCGACCGCAGAGGAAACGGAGTCCGTGATTTCACTCACGTCCTCAAGGATCTGATCGACGCGCATGAGCTCGAGATTGGCGGCATCAACCGTGAGGGACACCCGCTCGACAAGCGGATCCGCCTTGGCGACGACGGGCTCAAGCGAGGCCGTGATGCGCTCGACGTTTGCAAGCGTTGGTTCAACTTGCTTCTGAAGGTCATCGACCGTCTTGCGTGCCCGACGAACGGTCATGACCAGTTCCACGATGAGCCAGACAAGCGCCGCGCCGACAAGGACGTAGACGATCGGCAGCACCATGCTGACGGTTTCGACGATATCCATTGCGCCTCCTGTTCCGAAAAGACCACTATAGCATGAGCATCTCGGATTCTATAGAGAACGGGCGGCGTTTCCACCCGGCTTTCACAGGAGTAGGTAATCGGTTACCTTGTGTTCGACGTGGGGTTTTCTGACGACCCCGACTCCATGCGGTCACGTGCTGCCGCATCGGATCGATACGCCTCCCATCCACGATCGCTCGAGCGGTAGAACGCGCCGCGCTCCAATCCGTCCGGAAGATAGCGTTGGGCAACCCATCCGCCCGGATAGCTGTGGGGGTAACGGTAGGTGCCGTAACTCTCCGAACCGGGACGGTGGCGGTCGCGCAGATGATCCGGCACGCCGCGCGCGGGACCGCCGCGGACCTCAGCCAAGGCCGCGTCGATTCCCGCTTCGGCCGCGTTGCTCTTTGGTGCAAGCGCCAGGTATATGGCAGCCTGCGCCAGGTTGATGCGGCACTCAGGGTAGCCGATGACCTCAGCCGACTTAAACGCCGCCTCCGCAACGAGCAACGCCTGCGGGTCGGCATTGCCGACATCCTCCGAAGCGGCAATGAGCATGCGTCGCGCGATGAACTTCGGGTCCTCTCCCCCATCGATCATGCGAGCGAGCCAATAGAGCGCAGCATCGGGATCGCTCCCCCGCATAGATTTGATGAAGGCGGAAATGATGTCGTAATGCATGTCTTTGTTTTTGTCGTAGGGCAACGTGCGGTGGGGCGTGGCGGAACGCACGACGTCTTCGGTTATTTCTCCCGGCTCGTCAACCGTGCCAGGCTTTACCATGCTGGCAGCCAGTTCCAGCGTCGTCAGTGCAGCACGGGCATCGCCGCCAGCCATCAGCACTATGGCATCACGGGCATCAGGCGTGATGCCATAGCGTCCGCCCAACCCACGCTCATCAACCATCGCGCGGTCCACGAGCGTCATGATGTCATCGTCCGAAAGACCCCGAAGCTCGACAATGCGAGAACGGGAGATGAGCGCCGAATTGACTTCGAAGAAGGGATTTTCGGTCGTGGCGCCCACCAACACAAGAATGCGATCTTCGACGGCATGGAGCAAAGCGTCCTGTTGGCTGCGGTTGAAACGGTGTATCTCATCGACGAACAAGATGGTGCGCAGGCCACTCATGGTCAGGCGCTTTTCAGCTGCGCCGATCTCGCGACGGAGGTCCGACACCGTGCCGCCGATTGCAGACACCTCGACGAACGTCGCCTTCGTCGTCTCCGCGACAATGTGCGCGAGCGACGTCTTGCCCGTCCCAGCCGGGCCAAACAGGATAACCGAGCTGAGCTTGTCCTGCTCGATTGCGTTGCGAAGCCAGCTCCCCGACCCAACGGCCTCGCCTTGCCCAACGAGCTCGTCGAGAGTGCGGGGCCTCATGCGCACCGCAAGCGGGGCAACCTCGGATTTCGCCGCATTCTCCATTTCGGTAAAAAGTGTGTCCATGGCAGACATGGTATCATGCGAACGCTTGTTTGCATAGTTCAAAATGAAACGTCTGGCCATAAAGCAGGACACCGCCCGACAAGAAGGACCGCGCGCTCCACCCAGTTCCGAATTTCTTACGAAACTGTTCGATGTCAAGTCTTTAATTTGGTCGCAGGGGCCTTATACTCAGAACAGGTCCTGTCCTCGAAGCCATACTTTGCGATGGACCGACGTTTATGACATAGGGAGCTCAAGATAGCACGCGGAATGGAGATTCGTGTCCGTCGACGCGAAAGCCAGGAAACGGGCTGCGAGCACCCACCTTTTCAGGTGGGTTCATCCTTTTGGCCGGGGGCGGGGCTTTGCAAACTCGGATGATGCCGCGATCTTTTTCGCGGCATCTTTCTTTTGAGCCCTTTGCTGTTTCCAGCGGGCACCACACCTCTGTGGCATTCCCAGCGACGACGTTCCACGATGCCGGTCCTTGGCCGTTGGCCCCGCTGACGGTGAAGCCGATGGATTGCGGATTCGGGCTCGTCCCCATGGCGGTGCCGTTTTCTCGCCAATTGTGACAGCCAGGAGGACGATCGAACCCATCGGGCGAGCCCGATGGGCGACATCCCTTTCGCCTTCGACAAATCGCCTGACCAAAAAGCCTCTGAAAAGACCTGAAATCATTTCGAACGATAGAGGCCACGAAAACGAGTTGGTTTCTTGCCCCGATGTCACAAGTGGCGTGTTTTGGGCGCATTACCCCCTTTTTCGATCATCGTCGTGCCGCCCGAGCTCATTCGAAACCCGAACGCGAAGCCAGCCTCACACGTCAGTCGTCGGATGCTCCAGGAAACCGGAGCGTGAAAACGGTGCCCGAAACCAAGCCACTCTCCACGGAAATGGTTCCACGGTGATACAGCACGGCATGCTTGACGATGGCCAAGCCAAGCCCCGTCCCGCCCGTCTCCTTCGACCGACTCTTGTCAACGCGAAAGAATCGCTCAAACACCTTCTCGCGAAACTCGTCAGGAATGCCGGGGCCCGTGTCGCTCACACGCACCACCACGGTGCGACGTTCACCCTGCCGTCCCTCCGATGATATGTCCATGGTAACGGCGCCACCCCTATGGTTGTACCGAATGCCGTTCTCGATAAGGTTGTACAGCATTTCTTCGGCAAGGGTCTCGCTTCCCGCTATATGTGCCGATCCACCTTGGATCTGAACGGACACCTCCTGCTCAGCTGCAAAGCTGGCGAGGCGACCCGCCACCTGTTCCGCGATGACGTGGAGGTCCAGGGGAGCTTCCGCATCCCCGAAAGCAGATTCATCCAAACGAGACAGGGTGAGAACATCGTTGATGAGCGATCGCATGGCTTGGGCTTCCTCATAAATAAGAGCCGCGAATTTCTGACGGTCGGCAGGATCGACCATGTCGTTTTTCATGAGTTCGGCATACCCGGAAATCACCTGCAAAGGCGTTTTCATCTCATGGCTCACGTTGCTGGAAAAGTCACGGCGCATGTTCTCTGCCTGGGCGAGCTCGCGATTCTGCTGCTTCAGCAGACGCTGCTGCTCGTCGATGCGAATGAGCAGGGGGTCCATTTCCTCATATATCTCGTTTTTCAAGGGGTCGGCAAAGTTGAGGGCATCGACCGGCTTCATGATGCGTCGCGTCAAGGTCTTCGAAAGCACGAACACCAGCACGACGGCCACAGCCAGCGCCACCAGAACGGGTATCAGCATATTGCCGAGAAAGGCGAGGAGGGAATGGCGCGTCTCCGACAGGCGCACGATGCTGCCGTCGTCCAGCTTCACAGCCGCATACACGGTGTCGGTGCCGAGCGTCGACGAGTAGCGGACCGACTCCGCCTCTCCCATGCCATGGGCCTCTTTCACTTCAGGACGGTTCGCATGGTTCTCCATGGTCGAGGCGTCCGCCACGCTGTCAAACAGCACGGTGCCGTCCGGGGCTATCAAGGTGTAGCGCACGTAGTCAGAAAATCCTCGCTCGGAAGAAAGCGCATCCACGGGAGACGGCGACTCGTCGAGATAAGACGCCGTTGCCTGAGCGCTGGCCGCAAGCTCGGTCTCGGCGTCCCTCTCATAAGACGCGTAATAGATGGTGGTCATGACAACGGCAAGCACGACTATTATCCCCAACGTGAACGCGAGGACGCCGGTGAATATCTTTCCCGCCAGGCTCTTCACTTTGAAGTGCGTCGGGCTCACCACGAACGACCGCCTGAGGTTGCAGCGGCGGATTCTCCGAGCATCAAGCGCCGCGGCACAACCGGGATCCGCACCGTTGTCAAAAGCCGACGCTTCATGGCTGCTTGATGCAGTAGCCGACGCCACGCACGGTCTGGACGAACGCATCAGCGCCCTCCCCTGCGGCAGCGAGCTTCTGACGGAGCGTCTGGATGTGCACATCCACAGTACGCGTTTCCCCAACGTAAGTCATGCCCCACACATCCTCGAGCAATTGCCGACGAGAGAGCACGTGTCCCTGGTTCTGCACAAGGGCACGCAAGAGATCGAATTCCTTGAGCGTGAGGGTGACGGGCGCTCCGTCCACTTGCCCCGT
>JAEZDJ010000116.1 GCA_023429565.1 Actinomycetes bacterium | reverse complement strand
CAGAAAAACGTAGAGATTTCCCGGACGGAGCACCCCTCAGGCTGTCCCTAGTGCAGGAAAACCTGCAATTAGTCAGGCAAAACAAACCTGCATTGAAAACCTGCACTAGAGATTACAAACTCCCTTCTAGATCTGTGCTTATGCTGAACTTGGCTCCTCCGGGCGCCTGTCGGGGAGGGGTGCTGCCAGCGCTCATGGACGAGGGTTGATGAGAACATGGAGAGAATACGATGGATAAACGGATCGGTAACGCCTATGTTACGATGCGCACATGACAGTTACCGCTACAGCCACACTCCAAACGGTCGAACGGAAAATCCATTTTCTGTTCGAGTACGTTATTTTTCAGGTAACCTGCCCCAATTTCTGGAAGCGGGTCATCACCTATACGGTGCTCATGGCCGTTGTCGGCCACCTCATCGAGAACGTGTACACGGGCATCGGCTTCCATCTGGGCAGTTTTACCATCAACGATCCGAACTATGCGGACATATGGCTACGTCCTTTCAAGCCGATGTGGGTGTACTCCATCTGTACGATTTTCTTCTTCTTCCTCATCATCCCGCTGAAGGAGCGCATACACAGGCAGTTGCGTTCCAAGACCCTCAATGTGGCCGTGGTCTTTGGGGTGGCCTTTCTCATAGCCTTCCTCACCGAGCTCGTCATGGGTCTTCTGCTGAATCAGCCCAACGAACAGGGTGTCTATCCTCTTTGGGACTTTACCGGCTATGATTGGACCGTTCTGAACCAGGCATATTTGGTCAATGATCTCTGGTATGCCGTCTTGATAACCATATGCGCCTTCGTTATATTCCCCTTGCTTGAACGGCGTTTGGCCAAGTTGCGTCCTCGCACCCAAACGCTTGTCATGGTCTGCTCCATAACGTTTGTCGGGTCGCTGTTTGCCTGGTATATGCCAACGTATCTTGAGCCGTGGTTTGGCCAGCAGGTGTCCGGTTTCCACCTCCCCCTTTCGTGACGGATGAACGGCTGCTGGTTGGGAAGGTGCTTCAGGTCGATTCTTCGGGGCTGGTCGCCCATTCTTGATGAAATGTTAGAATCAGTCGAATGCGCGTAACGCCGTGCTGAGGCGGG
Organism: Actinomycetes bacterium; assembly: GCA_023429565.1. Classification (GTDB taxonomy): domain Bacteria; phylum Actinomycetota; class Coriobacteriia; order Coriobacteriales; family Eggerthellaceae; genus JAEWQO01. The sequence continues at coordinate 22,655 of JAEZDJ010000116.1, read as the reverse complement.
CAAGGCCTTCGCGCACTATCGGTTCTGCAGCGCAGTAGCCGAGCCGAGCGCCGCGCGGCAGCTCGAACCTGCTTCCTGGCACAAGCAAAACTCCCTGTTCACGTAAAAGGTTGCTGCAGAATTCCTCATCATCGACGGGAATGTCCAGTTCGATGTATGACGTGGACACCTCCTGCGGGGGGATCCAGCTGACGCGGGGCTCCTCGTCTATCCATGCTTGAGTGATGGCGAGGTTTTTCTTCACGATGGCTCGATTGCGGGCGAGTATCTTTTTCCGGTTTTTGAGGACATGGACTGCCAGGGCGTCGTTGAACACGCCGCCGCATATCATGGTGTAATCGCGATACACGCGAAACCGGTCCGCGAGTTCATGGTTGGACACGGTCCATCCTATGCGGACGCCGGGGACCGAGTAGGTTTTGGAGAGGCTATTGGTCACGATCGCTTTATCGTAGACGTCTGCCATCGACCTGAAGGATTCGATGTCGTTGAGTGGCAGGTAGACTTCATCCGACAGCACGTAGGCGCCGACGGAGCGTGCTATCTGGGCGATTTCCTCCAGCATATCGGTGGAGAGAACCGCCCCCAGAGGATTGCTTGCATTGTTGATGCAGATCAGTTTCGTGTCGGGACGTACAATGCGTTTGAGGTCGCCGATATCGGGGTTCCACCCCAGATCCTTTTGAATATGCCAGTAATCGACTTCGGCCCCCAGCGCCCGTGGTATTTCATACAGAGGCTGATACGTGGGGTATTCGGCAACCACGTGATCGCCGGGCTCAACAAGTGCGAGTAGGGCTAGAAGGTTTGCGCCTGTGGCGCCGTTGGTTTGCAGGATGTTGTCCGGGGAGGCGGATCGGTAGAGCTTCGAGACCTCTTCCTTGAATTCGGGAGATCCCTCAATCCAACCGTAGTTCATCTTCTCTTTGTCAAGGCTTGCGTAGAATTCGCCGCCATCGCGTCCGTCAAGCGACAGAATCTCTTCCATGGTCATCGACGCTATGGTCGATTGCGCTATGTCGTAGGTGGCGCTCTTTTCCCAAACGTTCAGCCAGTCCTCGACTCCGATGGTGGCAATGTGCATGGAAGGCTCCTTTCGGCAGGTGCTCTTATGCGCGGCGCTTCGATCCGGCCGTCCTAGAAGGAGATGATGCCCAAGGCCAAAAGGACAAGGGACAGCACGCCGAGCGCCCCAATCACGATCATGCCTATGCGTTCGGATCGGGTGAGTCCTTTTCCTTGGTCCTTTCGAGCCTTTGCATACACGAGGAATCCGGGAATGTAGCCTACGCAGGTGAGCAACAGGAATGACCACCCATTGAAAAGGACGCCGATGACCTGAAACGCCACTGCGATGATGCCGATGGCCATCTGTCCCGTCTGCTTATGCTGCGCAGAATATTTCACTTGATAGGCGGCCGCCATGGTCCAGGTGATGACGATGGCAACCGTGCAGAGGGAAAAGGCGAAGTTGTACGCGTCTTCAGAGAACAGGAGGGTGAGCATGAATGCCTGGGTGCACGCTCCGACGAGCAGAAGGCTGAACTGGGGAGCATGTTTGGCATTGAGTTTACCCCATGAAGCGGGAAGAAGTTTGCGCTCTGCCATGTCGGACGTTGTTTCGGCGGGGAGAATCGTGAAGGACAGCCATGATCCCATGACGGATATGATGATGGCAATCGACACGAATGCGCCGCCCCAGCCGGGAGCCATCGAGTTGAAGACGTAGAGCATGGCGGGATAATCCATGGCAGCAATTTCCGTGTACGGCAAATAGCCGTAGGGAAGCACCGACGCGCTGATGTAGATGGCCAGCAGGCAAATGAGGCCGATGACCGTCGCCTTGCCGACCTGGCTCTTTTTCCGTGCGCGGGAAGACATGACCGTCGCGCCCTCGATGCCTACGAATGTCCACATCAAAATAATGAGACAGTTGCCCACCTGCTCTCCGACGCCCCCGAGGCTGACGGCTTCGTCGCCGAGTTCCCCCATGGCAATCATGTTGTTCTGCAGAGTGCCCCAGAAGTCAGCCGTGAACACATCGGCGTTGAACAGGAAAATGGCAAAAGCGATGAAGACACCGATGGAAACCACTTTGCACACCATGACGATGGCGTTGAGGAATGAAGCGCTTTCGACGCCTCGGATAACGAGAAGCGTGAGCAGCCACATGATGACCGAGGCCAAGGCGATGCAGGGAATTGTGTTGCCGGGCAGAAACGCCGGAAAGAAGTATCCCAGCGTCGACATCATCATCGTTGCAAACGCGACATTGCCGAGCCAGGCTGAAAGCCAGTACCCCCAGCCGGATATGAAGCCGGCAAACGGTCCAAAGCCCTCTTCGGCATATTGGAAAATGCCACGTAACTCAGGACGCTTGGCGCCGAGATTGGCGAGTGAAAGTGCAAGCATCATGAATCCGAATCCAACGACACCCCAGGCGACGAGTGTGCTGCCAGGTGCCGAAACCTGAGCGAGCTGTCCGGTGATGGCAAACACGCCAGAACCGATACATGAGCTGATGACCATGCCGATCAGGCCGAATAAACCGATGCCCCGCTTCTTTTGCTCTTCCATGTTCATCCTTTCGACAAATCATGTTCTGTTTAGCAATGGCGTTGCTTGTCTTGAGGGTCGGCTGCGCTGCTGAATCCACGTCTATCACGCACGAGTTTTTCGTTTTGGAACGGGATCTCATGCAATGACGTGGGTTCGGGTTTGCGGGCCGTCGATCATGGCATCTGAGATTAGCACGAACGATATCGTTGATGAAAAAAGGATGAAAAAGAGTTTACGAGGAGTTGCTTCCCTTTCATGTTGTGGGGGTGTGAGACCGTGCATTTGCTGGGGTGGAGCGCCGATAGGCGATTTGGCTGAGAAGAAGGGGGATGCCCTTTCTCGCCTCGGCGGCAAGACGTATAATCGCCGTAGTGGCGCCTCATCGGGCGCACGGACCGGCGATAGGAGTAGCGGTATGGCGGAAATGAAAACGGGTTACGTCGACTATCTGGGATTCAAGACCTATTACGAGATCTACGGGGAGGCGAAGCCCGGCAAGAAGCCGCTGCTCATGCTGCATGGTGGTCCTGGCGACACACACAACTACCTGTTGAACTATCGCGATATGGCCGACCGCTATGATCGCCAGATCATCTTCTATGATCAGATTGGTTGCGGCGCTTCCAAAATACCTCACCAGGAAGATGATTTCTACAACTACGACCTTTGGATCAACGAGTTTTATGCCGTTCGGGAAGCGCTGGGATTGGATGACATCCACCTGTTTGGCAACTCTTGGGGCGGCATGCTTGCCATGATGTGCATGATCAAGGATGACTCAGGCGTAAGATCCATGGTGGTGAATGGGTCGCCGGTCAATATCGCCACGTGGCTTTCAGAGGCGAACCGACTGATTGAGTATATGCCCAAACATATGCAGGATGCGATTGCTGAAGCAGAGCGTACCGGCGACTACGACACTCCTGCCGCGAAGGAGGCATATAACGAATACTATCGCCGTCATGTGGTCGGTTGCGACCCTTGGCCTGACTATGTGCAGCTGGCTCTCAGCGATGAGATGGTGGGGGAGTGCTATTACGTCATGCAGGGCGCGAGCGAGTTCGTGGTGACGGGCAAGATGAAGGACTTTGACATTCGCGAGGACCTGCATAAGATCAAGGTTCCCACGCTCATGCTTTCCGGCACGAATGACGAGGCGACTCCGTACGTCATCAAGGAGGGATACGATCTCATTCCGGGCTGCGAGTGGACGCTTGTCCAAGGCGCGGCGCACATCGGAAACGCCACGCATGGCAAGGAGTACATGGAGGCTGTGGAAAGCTTCATCTCGCGATTCGACTAGGTGTCTCATCCCTCTTGGCGCCGCTATGGCTCAGCCGATGGCGAAGGCGGATGTCCGGCAGCTGAGACGGGTCGATTCAGAGTCCGTTCCGACGACGTATGCTACTGGTATGTGCGACGGAGCGTTTTCATGAATGAAACGAAGGCGGTGTCCACATCAAGCGGCATACGGCCGCGTTTATGACATATCGAGAACCCCCAAGGCAAACAGCGCAGCGGGATGCCCACCACGGCGTTCGAGGGGGTTCTCTCGACATGGTTGCGACAGGTGATCCCGATGCCCTCTCCGCTTCGGGCGAATTCGTAGATGCGCATCATCTCGCTCGAGTATTTTATGCAAGGGTGCACGCTGGCTGTCGCGCACAGTTCCAGCAAGGCCGAAGTGTTCTTATATCCCTCTCCCACGGTCATGATGTTGCGTCCATCAAGGTCTTCCATGCTCAGCTCGCTGCGACAGGCAAGCGCGTCATCGTTTTTGACCCAGCAGAACTGATAGTCGGAACACAGGTTCCACGCAATGAGGTCGGGATGATCGATGGGGTCGATGACCAAGGCGTAATCGTATTTTCCTTCAAGCATGTTTCGTTCGCATTGGTAGTCGGGCAGCTCCTCCACGAAAATGGAGGCACCTGCATGTGTTGCATTGAACCGGGCGATGATGTCGTCTCCCAAATAGCCCAACACCCCCATCGAGCATCCCAAGCGAATGCTGTTTGACCTGCGCGCTGCGATGTCGTTGATTTCGGTTCGCATGGCAGACAGGCACGATCCGATGGTGTGGGCATAACACGAGAAGCACTGTCCGTACTCGGTCAGCTCAACCGAACCCCTCTTGACGTCGAAAAGGGGAACGCCCAAATCGCTCTCAAGTCGGCGCATGGCGGCGTTCAGGCCTTGGGGTGAAAGGTAAAGTTCACCTGCGGCTCGTGAATAATTCCGGTGGCGTTCGACTGCTTCAAAGTATGTGAATACCTTTGAATCCATAGGCTCCCTTCCCTTGCCACGTCGAGAGGGCAGCTCCCCTTTTTTGCCCCTGTCGCAAAGTCCTACGATCATCAATGGGCCCATGGTATCAGATTCCGCACTGTGGAAGAAACGCGGCACCTCTTCTTATTCTTGCACAACAGCAAAAGCGTGTTGCTTCCCTGCGTGCAGGGCTTGGCAGTATGCTCGGAAACGGAACATGCTTGTCAGGGGAAGAATTGATACCAAGGAGGACGATCTATGGACACGAAGCTTACCCGCCGGAATTTCATCGCAGGCACGGCACTGGGAGTGATGGGCGTTGTCGGAGGCAGCGCGCTTGCGGGGTGCGCTCCCTCTTCGAAGACGACGGAGGTCCAGGCGGGAGAAGCAACCGCAACGGAGGCGTCAGGCCAGCCCGATTGGTTTACGGCGCCCGAAGCCATACCGGAGGCCGACATCGTTGAGACCATAGAGACGGAGATGCTGGTCATCGGTGCCGGGTTGGCCGGCGTCTCCGCAGCTCTTTCCGGTGCGGAACAGGGCATGAAGGTTGTGGTTGCGGAGAAGATGGGGACGTTTTCCGAGCGTGGTGCAGGAGCGGGCACCATCAATTGCGCCGATTCCGTCGCGTTTGCCGACGGCACGTGCAAGAGCCTTGAAGATGCGCAGTTCAGGTGGATGCAAACCTGTGGAAACCGACCAAACGAAGCGCTCATCGCACAATATCTCAACCGTTCTGGCGAGGCGGGAGACTGGCTGGCCGAGAAGGCGCGGGCCCATGGCTGCCATGTCGGGATATGGGATGGCTATTCTCGCAATCCGCTTCTTCCCGACGAGCCGGGTTATCTCATCGTCAACGGCGGAGACGACCTGGAAAATCCTGACATGCCCTTCGTGGGTCCAGAGGTTCTGTACCTCGACAGCGTCAAGGCGGGAGTGACCTACCTGTTCGAGGCTCCGGCCGAGCAACTGCTGAAGAACGATGCGGGCGCGGTCATAGGCGCGCTGTTGAAAACCGATGACGGATACAAGAAGGTGCTTGCCTCGAAGGGGACGGTTTTGGCGACGGGCGACATCGGCGGAAGCGAGGAGATGTGCTCATATTACTGTCCCACTGCGAACACGATTCCAAACATCTACACCCCGATGGGTGCCAATACCGGAGACGGGCATAAGATGGCTCTGTGGGCAGGGGCGGAAATGCAGGAGCATCCGTTTCCAACCGCCTTGCACCCGCAACGCTGGGCCGATCCCTCGTCAAACCAGTTGGAAGGGCCGTTCCTCTACGTCAATGAGCAGGGAAAGCGATTCTTCAACGAGGGGACTTGGGTGCAAGCCCGTTCGCTTCAGATCATGCAGAACACGGCAGATGACTGTGCTTACAGCGTTTTCGACAGCAGCTGGCCAGAAGATCTCATGGACAGCTTCTCGGCCGGCGGCGGCATGTTCTGGGACATGTTCCGCGAGAAAGGCCTGTCAACGTATCAGACGACAGTCGACTACTATGCCGGGTCCATCGATCAGTATTTGGACAGCGTCTACTATAAAGCCGATACCCTCAAGGAGCTGGCGCAAAAAATAGGAGTGCCCGCGGACTCGTTGGAGCGCACCGTCGGGCGCTACAACGAGCTGTGCTCAGCCGGCTATGACGAAGATTTCCACAAAAGCAAACAGTTCCTGTACCCCATCGACACACCGCCCTATTACGCATCGAAGGTGGGTGCCGCCCTTCTGGTCGTCGTGGGCGGCGTTCGCGTTGGAACGGATCTGGGGTGTCTCGACGCCCAGGGCTCTCAGGTTGAAGGGCTGTATGCTGTGGGAAATGTGTCGGGCGACATCCATGCCGTCGACTATCCCATCAACGTTCCGGGCAATTCGCATGGCCGCGCCCTCACTCAGGGCTATCTTGTGGGACGCATGCTGGCTGGGATCGAATAGCCTTCTTCTGCGCCGAACCCCTCCCTCCCTCGGTTCGGCGCTGCCTTTTTCGAGCCGTCAGATTTCTCTGGCGGCTCCATTCCTTCGTTGATCCGCGAAATCCTCGAACGTCTGAAGGTCCCCAGATTTCATCCTGACGACTGTGGGGGAGCAAAGTGGAAGATGCAGGGTTTCTTCCCGTTCTCCGCCCTCTTGAAATAGAATGGCAGGGGATAAAAGGCATGCAGCCAGCGCCAAGCATGCGTTTCTGGCATGGCGAACGCAGAACGTCTGGCTGTTTGGGAGTTCGAACGCTCCGTGGGAAGAAGAGGCGAGACATGCAATGAAGAACATCCTCCTGGTGTTCGGGACGCGTCCCGAGGCGATAAAGATGTGCCCGCTGGTGAATGAACTCAAGCGCTATCCTGAAACATTTCGCACGTCCGTCTGTGTCACTGGCCAGCATCGTGAGATGCTTGCCCAGGTCCTTGATGCCTTTGGCGTCGTGCCCGATTATGATCTTGCAATCATGAAGGACGGGCAAACGCTGTTCGACGTCACTTCCGCTGTGCTGTTGAACATCGAGGCGGTGTTGAGGGAGGCTGCTCCTGACGTGGTTTTGGTGCACGGCGACACAACCACTTCGTTCGCGGCAGCTCTCGCCTCGTTCTATCTGCAAATCCCTGTCGGACATGTTGAGGCGGGGCTTCGAACCCATGACATCTATTCGCCCTGGCCGGAGGAGTTCAATCGGCAGGCTGTGGATATTATTGCAAAGTATTATTTCGCGCCCACCATGCAGTCACGTCGCAACCTGATCAACGAAGGCAAGCCGGACGATCGCATCTTCGTCACGGGCAACACCGGCATCGATGCCCTGAGGACGACCGTTTCCTCCGAGTACGAGAGCGAGGACCTCACGTGGGCATCTGACTCTCGCCTGATGCTCATCACCGCGCATCGACGGGAAAACCTTGGCGAGCCCATGCATCACATGTTCAGGGCTATCCGCAAGGTCATGGAGGAACATCCCGATACAAAGGCCCTCTATCCCATCCATATGAACCCTCAAGTGAGGGAAGCTGCCCATGCAGAATTGGACGGGTTTGAGCGTTTGAGGATAATCGAGCCGTTGGACGTCCTTGATTTTCACAACTATCTTGCGCGCAGCTTTTTGATCCTGACCGATTCGGGCGGCATTCAAGAAGAGGCGCCAAGTTTGGGGAAGCCCGTTCTTGTCATGCGGGACACGACCGAACGTCCAGAGGGGATTGAAGCGGGCACCTTGAAGCTGGTTGGCACGGATGAGGGGAACATCTATGCTGCCTTCTCCGAATTTTTGACTGATCAGCGAGTTTACGAGGCTATGTCTCAAGCGTCGAATCCCTATGGCGATGGGCATGCGAGCGAAGCTATCTGCGAAATCTTGAGCAAGGATATCCCGTAGCTCGCATTTGCGGGGGTTTTTCGAATGACCTTGCCTGCTATCCCAAGTTTGCTGCATGGTCGGGGTTTGCGACGGGCTCCTTGTTTGCACCTGCCCGCCTCTGAATGTGAAGACCTTTAGGATAGTTCAAGGCCTTTTTCTAGGCATCTCCATACTCCATATCAAAGACAAACATCACCAATATGCTATCTAAAAAGAAACAGATAGTGAGGATGGTGACGTGGAGATGCTGTTGGCGGTGCAGGTGATAGGGTTTGTCATCGCGCTCGCATTCATAGTGTTTGGAATAGACGATTTGCTTTGGGACATCTATGCCCTGTTCCGGAAGGTCAAAGGCGTTCGCGTTGATTTGACCACCCTCGATCAGAAGCCCCCCAAGATGCTGGCCATCGTCATTGCCGCGTGGCATGAAGATGCGGTGCTCGGTGCCGTCGTCGACAACCTGATCAGGTCTGCCGCATATCCCCCTGATCTCTACCGCGTGTTTTTGGCCGTGTACCCCAACGATCCTGCCACCGGTGCCGTGGTGGATGAGCTGGCCGCCAACAACACCAATGTCGTCAAGGTGGTCAACGCCCACGAGGGGCCTACGAACAAGGCCGACAACCTCAATTACGCCATGAGGCAAATCATCGCCTATGAAAAGGAACATGGCCTGCGTTTTGCGGGGATCACCATTCATGACTCGGAAGATGTGGTGCATCCTCTGGAATTGAAGATGACCAATTATTTGATTGACGATTACGATGCCCTGCAGTTTCCCGTCTTTCCTTTGATGCGTATGCCGCGGTTTGGCAATTTCTTCAAGACCTTGACGACGGGCACCTACGCGGATGAGTTCGCCGAACATCATTTCCGCACGTTGGTCATGCGGGACCGGCTGGGATTCGTCCCCTCCGCGGGAACGGGCTTCTGCCTGCGGCGTTCGTTCCTCGACGTCTATGGCGATGGCGAGGGAACCATCATGCCCGATGACAGCCTGACGGAAGACTACAAGCTGTCGCTGTCGATGAACATGGAGGGCTATCGCGTTCATTACGTGCTCGAGCGGGTTCCTCGGATAGATCAGCAGGGCAGAAAGTTTTGGGACTACATCGCAACCCGTTCCCTGTTCCCCCAGAAGATCAAGCTTGCCATAAAGCAGAAAACCCGATGGGTTTACGGCATCACCATGCAGAGTGCGAGCATGAGGGATTTGTTCGCAAAGAGCAGCTTGAGCTTTCGGGAACGCACTTTCTTGTATAAGGACCTAAAGGCAAAGTTTGCAAATTTCATCCTGTTGCCGGGGTATGTGGTGTTCCTCTATTTCCTGGTGAGCCTGTTTGTTCCCTCGCTTCCCGTCATGTACCCCTATCTGAGCATTGGGTGGTGGCTGTGCGTTTTCTTGACGTTCATGATGGTCGAGCGGCAGTTTTTGCGGGGAAAGGCCATTGTCAACGTCTATGGCAAGCGCATGATGTTTTTTGCCTGCCTGTTGCCGCCGCTATTTCCTATTCGCTTGATCTGGGGAAACGTTATCAATATCTGTGCAACCACAAGGGCGTGGGCGCAAAAGGCAGCCTTTGATCGCTTGGAGAGACGGGCTGGCCGTACCGGAAGCGCGGCCGGAGACGGCACGTTGGTTGACGAAGAGCAAGGTGCGGTTCTTGACGGATCCGTGCGCCTCGAAAACTCCTCTACGGAGGATCTGCTGCCGGATCCGGCAGCACGGCAAAACTCCGTGGAGGGGGAATCGAAACCGGTGTGGGCAAAGACGGATCACGAATTTCTGCCCGAAGAGGTCTTGTCTCGCTACAGGCGACGGTATGGCGATTACCTTCTCTTGAGAGGCTGCCTTGACGATAAGAGCCTGAGTGACGTGGTGCAGGACACGTCTCATCCCGACAAGCTGCTTGGAGCTCGGCTTCTGGAGGGGGGTTTCGTGACGGAACGGGATTTGGCCAGCGCGACGGCTCTGCAAAACAATACGGTCACGGTCGAGCTGACTCCTCTACTCAAGCGTCGTATGGCCTTTTGGGACATGCCCGGTCTTTGGGGGGACGTTGCGGCGTGGCCCCTTCTGGAAACTGACGTGGGCTATTTGGCTGTCATGCCCGACACGGGAGGGAATAGCACGGTTCTTGAGTTCGAGCAGATGATGGGAAAGCCCGTTTTTATGCTGGTCGCCGAGTCTTCGGAGTTAACGGATGCCATACGGACGCTTGGATCGGAGCCCGTTGCGGCGGGTGCCTGCATGACGAGCTGCCCCGCAGGGAGACAAGAGGATTTCGACGTCGACTTCGACCACCTCAGGGCTCTCTGCGATGATTGCATGATCTCTCTGTCGCAGGCGGGAATTGCGTTAGGCTACGCCGTCAACCAAGAAAGGGGCATCGCGTCGGTGCTCCGCTCGATGGGCCTCCTTCGCTTGCGGACGGCGGGGTAGCCAAGCCGTCTTTGTCAGACAGACGCTCTCGGTGAGGCGGCCGGAGGGGAGGGAGGCTCTCCGGCCGCGCGTGAAATCGGGGGCGTGAAGCCCCCGCGCAAGGGGTTGCTTTCGCTTGGCGTGATCGCGTGGCGATTGGCGGTCAAGCGGTCTGCGGGCTATGCGCTTGCGAGGTCTTTGCCAAGCAAGTAGGCAAGCGTGTTGCAGTTCATGCCAAGGTTGTGGCCGCAGATGGCGAAGTTGTAGCAGTTCGCGTAGCTGTCGCCCATCATGATGCCCAGATTGTACAAACCGTCGATGGCGTCGTCATTGTCGTCGCACACCTGCATCTTGTCATTGGTGCGCAGGCCTCCGGTGACGCAGAGGAAGTTCGACGGGCTCATCTCAAGCTTGCAGCCGTAGAACGGTCCTTCCTTGATGGGTGCGAGGAGGGAGGCGTCTTTGTGGAAATCCTCATCGGCCTTGGCTTCGCACAGGGTGTTGTAGCGTTCCACCGAAGCCTTCGCCGTCGCGGCATCAAGTCCGTCGAGCTGGCTGATAACTTCTTCGATCGTGTTTCCTTTGACGAACACGCCCTTTTCGACGTTGCTTTCCCACACGGCAAGATACTGCTCGGGCGAATAGGCGTTCTTGCCCTCGTTCTCCACGATGGTGGTGCCGAACGTTTCCCAGGTGTCAAACCAGTTTGCATAGGCGGTGTCCCATATGCCGTAACGGGTCATGTCGGGCTGCATCATCATGGCAAAGGTGCCGTAGGAGAAGATGACATCCTCGTTGGAGAACCGGGCGCCCTTCTTGTTGAGAAGGAGTCCAGAGAAGTCGGCGATTGATTGGCGATAGGGCATGGGTCCCACCGCATCGATCATCGGAGCGTTGGGGAGCGTCTTCTGCCACGCTGCTCCAGCCCACAGGCCCATTTTCTGGCCGTCTCCAGGTCCAAGCCCGCCAAACTGGAACATGGCGTCATAGTCCACCTCGTTATACTGGAGGAGGGGAGCAACCCATGAGCAGTATTTTGCCATCATGTCCTGGTTGGCCGAGAAGTCTCCCGTTGCCAGGACAACGCCCTTTTTGCCAACATACTTCACGTAGTTGCCGTCGGGGTCTTTGGCGACGATTCCGGAAACGCGTCCCTTGTTGTCGTCTTCCCGGATGAGGTATTGGCCGATGGTGTTGTAGTGAATCTCCCCGCCTTGATTCTTGATCTTCTCCTCATACATGGCGATGACGAGGTTTTCTCCCGTTGCCGCGCCAGATTCCACGCCGTCGGCAACTTTGACCCAGTTATGCGAACCAGGCTGGGCGTCAAAGACTCCGCCCGTGTCCTTGTAGCCAATTTCCATGGTGGTGACATAGCCCTTGGATTCCATGAGGTCGATCAGCCAGTTCATGGTCATCGCGCTGTTGTTGATCCAGTCGAACCATCTTTTCTGGTCGATGCGATAGCCGTTGCGGGCGAATTCATGGCGCATCATGCTGGTGACCGTGTCTTTGGTGTAGTCGGTGATGCCGAGCCGCTCATGAATCTTGGTTCCGATGCCATGGTTCGATCCGCCACGGGCGACGGGTTGCGAGCTTGCGGCAAACAGGATGACGTCAGCGCCTTCTTCGGTGGCGGAAGCTGCGCACGCCAAGCCTGACACGCCTGCGCCCACTACGATGATGTCAGCTTCATAGGTTGTCTTGATGTCGCCATCGGCAACGTGCTCAGGAGCAACCTCGAATTCCCATTTTCCGTTTGCGATGGTGTCTGCATTCAGATAGTCTCCCGAAGCAGAGGACGCACCGGTTTTCGTGTCGCTTGAGCTTGTCCCCGTTGGCCCGCATCCGGCAAGTCCGAACGCAGCTGCGCCGACACCGGCGAATGCGGCTCCCTTGAGAAAGCTTCGACGGTTGAGCGACGAGTGCAGATTGCCCATAGATCTCCTCCTTGATCGATTTGTTTGAGCTTGAACGGTTCGCAGTGTAAGGAAGAGTTGCCGCTCACCCTCACATGGCACAGGTGAATTTTGCCATTTTGGTGCTGGCGATCTTGTCAAACAGGTATCTTGATAAGGCGATCAAGAAGGAGGGGATTGGTGGGACGCTTGGGGTGGAGGGGTTGCGATGGAATCTAGGGCAAAGGCCCGCCTGTTTGATGCTCGGAGCATCGGATTTGCCATATATCTCGTATTGAGCTCCACGTCGGCATGGGGCTTGCTGTCGTTCGCCTCGGTCTCGGTGACGTCGTTTGGGGGCACCAGTGGGATCGAGACCATTCGCTCGATAGGCTATATAGGCGTTCTCCTGTTGTTTGGACTCGGTTGCCTGTATCTGCCTTCGCACTTCAAGCGAGACACCACCTATTCTTCCACGGTCTGTCTCATTTTGGGTTACGTGGGACTTTCCCTGTGGACCACCTTGGGGATAGACTCCGATTTCATTGCGGGGCTGTCGACTTTTTTGATTGGCGTGGGATCGTCCCTGTCATTCATCATGTGGCAGCGCCTGTTTGGCGAGGGAGATCGGGAATGGGCCATCCGCCAGATCATCGTCGGCTCGGCGCTTTCCGCCCTGCTGTATCTCATGCTTTCGAGCGTGGCGATGTTTTGGGTGTATGTGGCCCTGCTGCTTGCCTGTGTCGCGCTCAACGCCTTTTTTCTGCAGCGGTGCACGAATCGACTGTTTGAAGAGACGAATGCGACTTTCGTCGTTGAGCATTACAAGAGCAACACGCTGTCAAACATCGTTTCGAGCACGTGGCGGTATATGCTTTGCATTGCCGCCATCGGCTATGTGGGTGGCGTGTCTCGCTTGCTTGCCCAGCAGGGAGGAGGCAACCCCCTGCTGCTGAACGTGACGCTTGCGATTGGCATGTTGGCTGCAGCTTTGGTGCTGTTCATCGTGTGGGAGCCCCTGCGGACCAGATTCTCGTTCAGGGTCGTCTACACGGCGCTGTTCTTCGGCGTCATGACGGGATTCTTGTTCCTGCCTTTCTTTGACGTGGGATATCGGGTTCTGTTTGCCGGAATATCCAACGCCGCCTTCTCCGTGGTGTCCATCTTCATGATGATAACTTGCCTGAAGATAGCCAATCTTCGCCAGGTCGATCCCGTTGGGGTGTTCGGGATATTTGCGAGCATCGTCTATGGCGGTGTGCTGCTGGGCAGGGCTGCGGGCGACGTGTTTGGCCCGTCCTATGACGTGTCGCAGATATTGGTCATAGCGCTCATGTCAATCTACCTGCTGTCGTTCGCTGGCATCATCGTCAATTCCAGGAGGGCGAGCAAGTCAGATGCCGTGTTCGACCCGATGCGCGTAATGCCGGAGGACCCTGCCGACACGTCGGCGCAACGGGTGCGCCCACAGGTTGAAAAGGAAGAGGAGGCGGCCGCTCAGGAGGATGTTCCGGTTGTTCCTCCGTTGGTTCGCAACTTGATTGTGGCCCAAGACATGGTTCCATTCTATTGCCGCATGGTCAAGAAGGCCTATTCCCTTTCCAACAGGGAGACTGACATTCTGGAGCTCATCTTGCGAGGCCGCAACGTTGCACGCATGTCCGAGACGTTGTTTGTATCGGAGAACACCGTTCGCTCGCACAGCAAGAATCTCTATCGAAAACTCGATGTGCACAACCGCCAGCAAGTGTTTGACCTTGTGGAGGAATTCAGACAGAAAGAGGAGCATGATGCCGCAACCGAAACGGTTTCTTGAGGATGTCGCCCAGCTGTGCGATGATCGGCGCATCTCGGTAACGGGGACGCAGCGTCTGTTGAGGAGGGGCCCTTTCAGGCTGTTTGTTGAGACGGGGACGATACCCTTCGACGATTTCATGTTCGACGGCCGTTTTCTGGTGTTGGGATCCGTGTGCAACGTCATGTCCGTGGAGGGAACGCTCAGCGTCATGCGGGCCTATGACAAATGCGCCGTGACCGAGCTTTACCATGTGATCCGTCCTCGAGACGAACGGGATAGCGAATACCTTTACCATATACTGTCCGCCACTCCGGCGCACGCCCATGCGGACATCAGCGGGCAGACCCAACGTCTGACCACGCAAAGCCTCAGGCATATTTCCGTTCCGTGGCCCGAGGCAAAAGTTCGTGCTGCCTACGTTCGCTGTCTCGAAGAATGCCAGACCACGTGCGAGGATGCTTTGCGGCAGAAGCGAGTGTTGTTCGAGCAAGGAGTTGCGCTCTATAACGCCCAGGCTCAGACTGCCGCGACTGAGATCCTCCTGAGCGAAGCCTGTTCGATTGTGGAAGGCCGCGCCCTCGATGCCTCGTTGCGCGGAGAGCGCGGCCGTTTTCCGGTCGTGTCGTCTCAAGGCGTCTTTGCCTATACCGATGAGCCGGGCATATCTCAGCCGTGCGTTGTCGTGGGGCAAGCGGGGCAGTATCTGCTGTCGTATCTCATGCCGGACGGCGCCTTTCCCCTGTCCGACACCGTGGCGCTGGTCGCGGATGGGGATGCGCCTCTGGATTTGGCCTATTGGGCCCTCTATGCACAAGGCGTCCGTTCGCAGCTGCGTGTCGTCGATCATGAGATCGACGCTTTCAGGGAGACCATAGATTCGATTGCCGCATTGCCGATATCTGTCGGCAGCAGAGGGCGAT
The DNA here is from genome assembly GCA_023429565.1 of Actinomycetes bacterium. Classification (GTDB taxonomy): domain Bacteria; phylum Actinomycetota; class Coriobacteriia; order Coriobacteriales; family Eggerthellaceae; genus JAEWQO01. The sequence goes on along the minus strand of JAEZDJ010000116.1, from coordinate 7,444 downwards.
GGGCCGTTTTTCAGAAGGAATCTGCGTCAATTCTCAAAAAGATTGCTGCTTTGGACGGGCAAATAGAGGAGTCGAGGCAATTTGTGAAGACTCTTTCCTCGCGGCTGCTGAACGGCGATGCATCGGTGGCGCGCGATCTTGAGCCTTGGCTCGATTCCTGCCCGTCTCAGCCTGAAGACCATCGTGACAACGCGCCGTTGGTGCCGCCCGTCCGCCCAAGTGCCACGGATGAGGGCATCGCTGCCTTGATCCAATCGGTGCTTGTCCGGCTCCGCAGTGCGGGCGACGTGGAGGCGACCTCCTTTGATGCAGCTTGGGAAGTGATGCCGTACGTGTTTCTTCGATCGGTTTGCAGCGATCAGGAATGGGACGGGTTGGCGGACGGTCCCAATCAGGCCGAAGCAATGGACAAGCTCCTTGATGAATGTGCCGTGCGGGTGCCAGAATTGGAATTCTTGCGCCATTTTGAATGCGCGTCTTCGGCGCTCGGGGAGGGGGCACGCAGCGAGATCGTCGGGGCGATCGGGGAAATCCCTCGCTCAGAGCTTTCGGGAAACAGGTTGCGGTCCTTGGCTCTTGAATACGCCGTTGAGGGCGAAAGGCGCGGATCGACCTGGGTCGAGCGACGCATTGACACTCCCTGTCCGCCTGCAGTCTCGGCTTTGCTGGCTCGCTTGTCGAGCTGCTTCGCTCCCGAAGCTTCGACGCTGTACGATCCCCATGCACGCACGGACCAGATCGTTGCTGCAGTGGCAAGGACTCTGCCCCTTGAGGAGATCCGTGCCGACACGTCGCGCTATGTCGACACCCTTGCCGCGACGATGGCCTGGCACTGCGACGGGCTTTCCGGCACATTGATCCAACATGAGACGCGTGACGCCTTGCGGGACCCTGCCGATCAGGGATCTCGTTCTGATTTGGTTGTGTCGCTGCTTCCCTCGAACGGCGGCGAATGGACAGACCGTCGTCCTGACCCGTCCGACTCCCGATGGGCGTTTGGCGAGCCGCCGCGCAACAAGGCGAATCTCGCTTGGCTCCAGCATGCCTATTCGTGCCGGCGTGCAGGGGGATATGCCATTTTGGGACTGTCGGATGCCGTGCTGCATGAGGGACGTGGCTGCGAACCGTCGGTTCGCGCTCAGCTCATCGCATCTGGGTGCGTTCGTGTGGTGCTCGCCTTGCCGGGACGCCTGTTCGAAGACGATCGCCCCCCGCTCTGCCTGATGGTGTTGGGTGACCCGCGAGATCCTGGGGACGATGCCGAGACGTTGCTTGTGAATGCGCTGAACGAAGGCGTTGAGCTTGCCGAAGGGGATGGGATCGGGCGCCGGACGCTGCCGGACGAGGCGGTCGAGCGCATAGCGGGGGTCGTTGAATCGTGGCATGCGCGCGTGGGATATGCTGACTGCAAAGGTTTCTGCCAAAGCGTTGGCCGAGAGGCGCTGGCGGCGCACGGAGATCTGACGCCCTGGTCGTTTGTCTAGAGCGGCTCACGCTCTTTCTGGCACTCGAATCCCGCATGCCGATGGTGCCAGCGAGAAGGCGGAGCGGCTGGAATCCCTGAATGAGGGAGGGGAATTCTCTCATTCAGGGAGCCAGAACGCTCCTCATCTCCATCTATACAAGATTTGAACAGATCGATTTCAGGAGAAAGGCCCGGTGTGTCATCGCTGCATATTCGCTGCAATGACCAAGGAGGCGTCATGGAACCATCGAGTATGAAAAAGTATGCAGCCGAGGCGTTTGGCACGTGCGTGCTTACCTTGTTCGGATGTGGGAGCGCTGCGATTGCAGGGTCTATTTTGGGAACGTTAGGCATTGCAATGGCATTCGGCTTGTCCATCATCGCGATGGCCTTTGTGATTGGGAACATTTCGGGCTGCCATATCAATCCGGCCCTTTCGTTCGGGATGTTCCTCGACAAGCGTCTGAGCGGAAAAGACCTTGCCGGATATTGGGTGGCGCAGTTTATCGGCGGCATCGTTGCTGCGGCAATCCTGTTCTTCATCATTCAAAGTTCCTGGTTCTTGGGCGGCGTCGGCATGACGGGACTTGGGGCGAACGGCTATGAGGCGGCATCGTCTGTCGGCTTGAGCCTTGGTGGTGCCATCGTTGTCGAGGTTATATTGAGCTGCATTTTCGTTCTCGCGGCTCTCGGATCGACCGCCAATGAAAAAACGGCGCCCTATGCTGGCATCATCATCGGTCTGACGTTGACGTTCGTCCATATCATGGGTATCCCTCTGACGGGAACTTCAGTTAATCCGGCACGTAGCTTTGGGCCTGCTCTCATGATGCTGCCCTATGACCCGCTTGCGTTCAGCCAGGTTTGGGTGTTCATCTTTGCTCCCTTGGCAGGCGGCGCTCTTGCGGCGGTCCTCTGGAGATTCTTCAAGCCCCGATCATAAAGAGCCTCATTTGGCTTTCTGCAGGCTTCAAGGGGCGCTGGTCGAACCAGCGCCCCTTGAGCTCAAAAGCCAGACTATGCTCTTGGACCAGCCGTCAGGCTTTGCTCTCGGACCAACCGTTACAGATTGACGGCGATGTGTTCAGCGCTGATGCGTCCGGTATTGAGGGCTGTCGCCACGCTGCAGCCTCCTGAGTAATACTTCGAAAGGATGTTTCCTCCCAAGCACACCTCGCCCACGCCGTAGAGGCCGTCGATGGGCTGGTCGCCCGTGCCGAGGATCTGGCAGTTTTCGTTCACCTTCAGACCGACAAGGCTGCCGATTACGCAGATGGATATCTCGCCCGCGTAGAAAGGACCTGTCTTGATGGGGTACATCGCTTTCTGCGGCGTGTCGAATTCGGGGGTTTCGCCTTTGTCGTAAGCAGCGTTGTGGGCTTCGATGGTTTCCGCCAGCCCCGTTCCGTCGATATGGTAGGCCTCTGCCAGCTCTTCGATCGTGTCGGCCTTGATCACCTTGCCGCGGTCAACCCATTTCTCGAACACTTTCACATTGGGATTGGCGCTGTCGATGATGGCGAATGCGTGCCCATTGGTCGCTTGGCTGATGTGATAGGCGATATAGTATTCGTCTTGGTTCTCGTCAACCATCCGCTTGCCTTCTTCGTTGACGATGATCTCTTTGCGCTGCCTGAAGGCATTGTTGAGATCTGAGAACATGCCCAGTCTTGAGTCAAGGCTGAAGTAGACGAGCGCTCCTTCTCCGACGCGCGTCACTCCCAGGCCTTCCGTCAGGCCGAAGGCGTCGCCGGTTGCTCCCGCACTGCACCACGGGGTGTAGACGGGCACCTCGTCACCGGCCAATTCTTTCATGTAGTCCTTGCTCTGGGTGAACCCTCCGCAGGCCAGAATGACCTTCTTGGCTTTCAGATCATATTCAACCGAGCCTTCTGCAACATGGACGCCTGCCACTTTTCCGGCTTCCATGATGAGTTCGGAGGCCTTGGCGCCCGTTCGTATCTCGCAACCGGATTGGCGGACCTTCGTCTGCAGGAAGTGGGCGAGCGCGTATCCGCCCTGATTGGTGAACATGCCTAGATTTGCCTTGTCCACATCGCTTAACAGCAGGTTGAGGTTCGCATCCATCTGAAGGTAGGAATAGCCGCTGTAGGTCTTGACGTTGCCGGTGTAGCTGGTGGCGTAGGGGCCTCCAAAGGCGCTGATGTTGGCCACCGTGTCCGGCGATTTTGTGAACACCGCTCGCGCCAAGGGCTCGTTGACGCCATCGGAGTTGCGCTTCATGAGCAAGTCGACCATCTGATCGGGGGACACATGGTGCCCCATCACGTCGTTGGCCTTCAGCCCGTCGCCGACTGCGCAGCCTCCGAACGACAGGCCAGTTGAGCCTCCCACCACATCCAGCTTTTCGAGGACAATGATGTTCATGTCGGATTTGACGTTGTCGTAGTTGGGATATATGAGAGTCATGGCCGCCATGAGCCCGGCCCCGCCGGCGCCGACGATCACGACGTCGTACTCGGCGTCTTCCCGTGCAACCTCTTCGGCTTCGGCAGGAACGTCAAACGTCTTTGTCAGGCCTGCTGCTTCAACGGCCTCCTTGATCGCTGAAAGATACCCAAAGCTTGTCAGCGTGGCGCCAGAGACGGCATCGACATTGATGGATTGGGTTTCAACAACGCGCTGCGAGAGCACGGCGAAGGCGGTTTCTCCAGGACCCTGGCTTTCATGGTTTGGTCCGGGGGTCACGCTGACAATGACGCCGTCTTCGATTGCCACCAGGGCAGACAGATCGCCCTTGGCGCCCGATCCGTATCCTATGAAACAGTTGCCTGCCGGAGCGTCTGCCGTTGCCTGGGGAGAACAGCCTCCCAGCAAACCTGCTCCCACGATGCCGCCCGTTCCCAGTGCTGCAAGCTTGAGGAAATCCCGGCGCGTCTTCCCTGCGTCCGTGTTGTGCTTCATGCTTTCTCTTTTCTTGTCGTTCGTTTTTGCCTGATTGTGCTTGGTGCCGTTTTAAACAATCGAGAGAAAGTTCTTTGCGCCCCTCCCTCCTCCTCGATGTCGCCACATGATTTTCAAACGGCTTTCCAAGGCGGACCCCATGCTAAGAAGTGGTTTGAGCGACGGCAATACTGTATACTTGGTGAAGTTTTTCAAGTGATAATGTCTTAGCCGGTATATCGCTACCGCATAACGCATTACTTGTTTCTTTGGGGCTTTTTGGGGCGATCGGACGCACAATTCCGGAGTGGGTTTACATGGATGTGGCAAAGCTGAAAGAAACGCTGCCCCTTGTTCTTGGGCAGACGTTTTTGTTTGTGTTCATACAGAAATTCCTGTTTGGCATCAATGCCTATGAGCCGCCGGGCATGTCCCTTTATGAGTACTACGGGATTTTTCTCATTGCCCTGTGTGTCTTGATTTTCGGGTATTCGTTGGTTGCCGCTCGCGACCGGGCGCGCCTTCCATCAAAAAAAGTGATTGCCTCCGCAGGCGCCCTTGCGTTCTTGGCGGGGATTTTCCTGCTGTTCGATATCCCTGATCTTTTCATGCCCGAGGCTCGCCTTGGGATGATGGCGGCATGTCTGATCGTTCTGAGTGTCGCCTTTTGCCCCATCCTGTTTGTCTGGCTCAACAAGTTGAAACAGGAATCCCTGTCGCTTGGGGTCAGGAGCGTTTTGCTTTCAGTGCTGGGAGCGGCTTTTGTCTACAGCGTCATCACGCCAAGCGATGTCAACGACACTCCCTATATGGCCATGCTCGAGGTGGTTTCCTTGCCGCTGGTCGCTCTCTGCTCTGTCGTTCCCTGGGCAAAGCCTCTCGCTAAGCATCGGCGAACGAAGCCTGCCAACGCAAAGGGCAAGGGCTATTTGATTTCTGCCACCTTGTTTCTTTTTGTCATGCTGTTGATCAGCTATGTCGATGTTCTCAATGAGGGATATCCCGATTCCCATTATGAACACCCCACGTTCTATGCCCTCTTGCTTATAGGAATCGCCCTCATCATCGGAGTGTTGTATAAAGGCGGCGAAGAGGAGTCGATTGTCAACGGAGCGACGCAAAGCCTCATTCAATTTCTCGGCGTTTTCTTTTTGCTCGCCTACATCTTCATTTTTTTCTATGCAAGCTCGTCATATGAGTTCTGCTTCCAGTTTACCTGCTTCGTGCGTCGCTTTGTGGCCATAGTCTTCTTCGTGGTGGTTCTTTCTCTGACATTCATCTACGATTTCAAGATTGAGTTCAGCATTGGCATCATGTTCCTCGTTCCGTATTTTCTGGCGAAAGCGCTCATGATGTTCTTCTACCTTCCCGTGAGCACGGGTGCCTTGGCGGATTCTTCTGATTTTCGCCTGACCGTGCTTCTGGTGCTTGGGGTGCTTTTGATTTTTGCGGTGGGGTATTCGTGGTACTTCCATAAACGCACCAGTGGGGTTTCTGCCCTGTTTGAACAGGGCGAGCGGGTGTCAGCCCAGTCTCTTCTCGATGCCGCCCGATCTTCGGCGGTGGCGGTTTTGGCGCAACGGTATGCGCTGTCGAAGCGCGAAGAGGAGATACTCTACTTCCTCTCCATGGGATACAGCGTGAGCAAAGTGGCTGCGTTGCTGTTTATTGCCAACAATACCGTGGGGACGCATGTCCGTTCCATTTATAAGAAAATGAAGTTGCATAACAAGCAGGAAGCCATTGACGTGGTAAACAAGACGATCGGGTTGAATCCCGACAAGATGCAAGCTTGAACCCCCCTCGGCCTTTCCCCGTCCCGTCCAGCGCTTGGAGATTGAGGGCAAAAGGCAGGGGGATCGAAAGAAGGAAGATCATATGCAGCTTGTGCTTGAGGCACCTCAGGCCCATGACTACGTGGACTTGCGAATGCGGTCCGGCATGGGTCCAAAAGATTTGGAACGAGCGGAAATCGCTTTGCAGAATTCGCTGTTCACGGCATCCCTCTATGAGGGAGCGAAGCTGATTGCGTTTGGAAGGATCGTCGGTGATGGGGGCATTGCGTTCGTGGTCAACGACGTGATGGTTGACGCGGAGTACCGCCGACAGGGACATGCGGAAACGATCATGCGAGCCATCGACGGCTATTTTGATCTCAATACCCACGAGGACAGCTATATTTGCCTCATAGCGAACTCTCCGGCAGACACGTTGTATCACAGGCATCGATTCGACTATTTGCCCGCAGACAAGTGCGGCATGCTGCGTAATCAGGCTGGCCTCTCTTAGGAGGGACCGAACGCCGCGTTGCCGCAAACTCGGTTTTCGCACGTGGACGATTTGGCGTCCGTTTGTGCTTGCGGTCGGGCCGATCGATGGAATGGCCAGCGTGATGGACGGGGTCGCAGGTGCGTGGCATGTGGCGTCGTCCATGTCGAAACGGGCGAAACGGGTGTCGGTGCTCATTCGGCCATACGCTACATGAAAAATGATTATCGGACAGGCGAGCGCGTGCAGATGGACTCATATTATGCCGCGACCGATGAAGAACTGCGCGGATTGACCCAGTACAGCTACCGGTCTTCATTCGGGGCATATCGGGAAGAGGCCGACGCGGCAGCAATCCTTGCATTCAATTAGCGTTTCGCTTGTGGCGTGCTGGGGCCTTGGCAGGTTGTCGAGGAGGCGGTGAGGTTGGAGGGTGCAGACGCCCGAGTCGGATGATCCGGGTGTCTGGTTTGCCCAAGAGCTTCCGCAAGCCTTGTTTTGCATGCTGCATTGGGAAGGCGCGGACTATGGTCGAACAGTATTGAGCGATCTTTAGGCAAAACATCAGGGAAGAAGACATGGTGAGTATATGAAGATCGGCAGATTGCGCACGTTCGGGCCGTTGCTTCGCTAAAGTAGCTGTCTTGTAATCCCGCTACGGGTCGCCTTCGGCATACGAAGGAATCCATGATGAATACCATGAAGAATTGGCTTGTCCGGCCGCAGAGGCGTCTCGGACCCTTGGGACTTGTCGTCTTGCTTGTCCTGACGAGTCTCGTCACGCCCCTTTCCCTCGACATGTACACC
>JAEZDJ010000061.1 GCA_023429565.1 Actinomycetes bacterium | reverse complement strand
AGGTCTTTCAAATGCCGACCGCAGGCTAATTTCTTGTACTCAAAATCAGGGGACAAATACAGAAAAACGTAGAGATTTCCCGGACGGAGCACCCCTCAGGCTGTCCCTAGTGCAGGAAAACCTGCACTAGAGATTACAAACTCCCGCCGGATGACAGGCAGGACGAACGATGCCGACCACCTCGCACCCGAAACGAACCGGCGACATTCGTCCCGCGTCCAAGGAGGACAAGGATCGCCACAGCCCGGACGACCGCATGCGATGCTGCATCGGCCGGGCCCGCACCCCAGGAAGCGGGTCGAGGCAAGGGAGGAGGACCCGCTTCCTGGCAAACGCTCTTGACTCGCTACTTGCCCAGATACTCCTTTGCGCGCTTCATGGCAAGGCGGCCGGAATTGATGGCCCATGACGCCTGCGATCCGGGCGCGGTGGCCACGTCGTACGAATCGCCATAGAGGCTGCCCGTGTCACAGCCGCCCACGTAAAGGCCGGGGATCACGTTGTTCTCAGCGTCGAGCGCCTCGGTGTTCTCGGTGATTTCAAGCCCGCCGACCGTCGTGTAATAGCCATCGGCCACCTCCAACAGGTAGAAGGGCCCCTCCTCGACGGGATACAGGTAGTCCTTCGCCTTGCCGAAGTCCTCGTCGATGCCGGCGGCGCATGCCGCGTTGTATGCGTCGACGGTCTCCTTCAACTTGTCCGCGTCAAGCCCCACCGATGCCGCCAAATCGGCTATGGTGTCCGCCTTATGGCAGGAGTCGAGCGCCTCAAGCTGCTTTCGCACGTCGCTCATGGGCTCGCCCGGCGTTCCGAAGGTGAACACGGTGCCGTAGGGCCCGCTCTTCTCCCATGACGCCAGATCTCCTTCGGTGAAGATGGTGTAGGTCTTGCGCTGGTTGCGCGCAGCAATGCCGCCGGCGGCGAAGTTCCCGATCCACAGATCCTCTGCGATATACCGTTCGGCATGCTGATTCACCCAGAGCGTCGGCTGCACGGATGCAGAATAGCCGTCGGTCGCCCAGGTTGCTCCGATGGCGCAGGGGCCGCACCACATGACCGTCCCATACCCCTCGGAAAGAGCCACGCCCGCATCGACCCCCATCTTGAGTCCGTCGCCGTCACGGCCCGGCGTTCCCAATGACACCAGGTGCTCGTTCACGGTATAGGGAGATACGGCGTGCAGAAACTCCATGTTGCTGGAATAGCCACCCGACGCCAGCATGACCACCGGAGCTTCGACCTTGGTCACCTTGCCGGATGTGTCTGCGGCGATGACGCCTGCCGCCTTGCCGCCTTCCATTACGATCTTCTTGGCGCCCGTGGACAGAAGAATCTGGGCATCCGTTTCCTGCGTGGCCTTGGCCAGGCTGTTCGTGAAGTAAGAACCGGGGCTTGAGGCGTTCTCGTCATAGTAATACACATGCCATGCGAGGTTCCCGCCGTAGCTGACCACCGCGCGGAACTCGCAGCCATGGTCCTCCAGCCACTCGATGGTCTCCGCGGTCTGGCTGAAAAAATTGCGATACAGCTTCGTGCTGGGAATGTAGTGGTGATAGTTGACGCAGCGTTCGACGGCCTCCTGCACCGTGCCATGCTCGCCAGCCTCCTTTTGCCAATGCGACCCCACGCCGAACATGCCTTCGGTGGCCGAGAACGCCCCGCCGAGCGCGCCTGCCTTTTCCAACACGACCACGTTCAGGCCCGCTTCCGCCGCCTCGATCGCGGCCGCCATGCCCGTGCCGCCGCCCCCGATGATGCACACGTCGGCCGAAATGGTCTCCGTCGGCTCGCCGACCTCCTCAAGCTCCCAGACGGACGCATCCGTCGCTATGGGCGACACGGTGGACGACGAAGACGCAGCATCTCCCGCGGCACTCGACGTGCTCGCCGGCGAGCAGCCGACCATCGACAGTCCCGCCACACCCGCCACGACTCCCGCACCCGCCAAGAAACTCCGCCGCGTCAGTCCTTGTGCATTGATTTCCCTCATGGCACTTCCCTTCCTTGAATCCCCGTTCGGGCGGCCCTCACCGCCCTTTGTCCGCCGCATCGTATGCTCCGACAGCCCACAGATCAATAAACTCGCCTCCAACTAGAGGTTTCAGCTTGAAACCTCTAGTTGTTTCGCCTGTTAGGCTGCGAGCGAGTACAATGGGCCAAAGGGGAAACGGTCGGCTTGAGTGTTTTGGGGATACCGCACGCCCTCACGGGACTCGGTCTGATTCTTCATGCACCCGGCCCAAGGGAGGCCCGATGTATACGGAGCAACTGAGATATTTCGCACTCGCGTATCAGATGCGCAGCTTTTCAGCAGCCGCCAAACAGATACCCATGTCTCCGCAAGGAGTGGCGAAATCGGTCCATTCGCTCGAGACCGAATTGAAAGTGATCCTGTTCGAGACCGACAAGAACGGCGAGTTGGTCCCCACCTCCTACGCCGACGAGCTCCTCCGCTTCGTCAATCGATTCGATGCCGGATTCTCCATCCTCCAGGAATCGTTCAACCGGATCCGAGCCTATGAGCAGCACGAGGTGCGGGTGGGAATCTCTTTGGGAATACTGGGCTATCTTGGGCCCGATTTCCTCGCCGGCTTCCGCGACCGCTATCCTCACATTCGGCTGCACTATGACGAGGTGAACGACTTCATGTGCGACGAGGGCCTGCGGAAAGGAAGCTACAGCGTCATTCTCTCCATCGCACCTTATGACACGGGATTCATCGCGACCGAGCTCTATACGACACCGGTGTACTTCTGGATGTCAGCCAATGATCCCCTCAGCGCCAAGAACTCCCTCTCCATCCGCGACTTCGACGGACGGTCGATCGCGTTGCCCGGGAAAGGGTTCAAGTGCTACGACTATCTGCTTTCGCTCTGCCAGCAAGAGGGAGTGAGCCTGGGTGAAATCTTCACCTCCGCCGAGATATTCCGGCTGTTCGAATTCGCTCAGCGAGGCGATGGCCTCGGATTCGCAGCCCGCCACCTGGCCGAACTTCCCCTATTCAAGGACAATCGCACGGTGGTGAGCCTGCCGCTGCAAGGCGCGCATTGGAAGTTCGGAGTGGCACGCGCCGCATCGCGTCCCCTTCCCGCCGCCGACCAGATGTTCTTCGACTACTGCCTCGGGTATATCCGGCAGCATCATGAATCCTGATCTGCGGAGATCCTCCAGAGCACATCTCCGTTGCATGGCAGGCAGGGACGAAGCATCCAGAAGGAGCGTCAGTTGAAGTAGAACAGGTCCTCGAACTTCTTGTCGAGCGCGATGCACAGGACAAGAGCGAGCTTTGCCGTGGGGTTGAAGAGACCTGTTTCGATGGACGAGATGGTCTGGCGTGAGACACCGACAAGCCGCGCCAGCTCAATCTGCGACAGCCCCGCTTCCGCACGCGCCTGCTTGAGGCGGTTATGCAGCTCTAGGGCGCCTTCGTTGCCGTGAGCGTCGTCAAACCCGAGGGAAGGCATTCTGATCATCGTTTCGCCTGCCTATGCCGTGGCCAGAATATGCTGGACCGCCCATATGAAGGCGGCAAGCGCAGCCAGGCTTCCAAACACGAGGCTGCTTCTTGTCCGAAACTGATAGAACTGGCAGAAGGCCATGCCGGCAATGCCTGACATGGCAACGACGCCAAGCGCCTTTGTGTCGACGCCATGAAGGGAGTCCCAGACGAACATGACCGCCCACGCCACCACCATCGCACTCCCCATCACCCAACCCATGCGCAGCTGCATGACCTTGAACCGCTCGTCGATTGAGCTGTTGTCCTCACGGTTCTTCTTCAGTATCTCGTCTCGGTCCATGATGCTCCCCTTTCTGCAATGACAAGTTTTCTTGACACATGCCTAGTATACTTGGCATCTTGAGCGTCGTCAAAGTGCGGAATAATCCCCTATTCCCGCACCAAGACCGCCAAAGAACGCGCCAGGAAAACCAGACGGGAGCCGACGCATGTGAGGCAATGGCTCCCCGTGGCTGTGGCAAAACCTATTGCCGTCGGGGAGACGAGGTCCCCATCTACAACCGATCAGTGCAACTTCGCCGCACGGGGAAGAAAGACCATCCCGGCGACAAACCCAACGACGATGATCGCCGCCTGCACTTCAAAGCTCGCTCCGAAGCCAAAGGCGTCGACGCCGATGGGGCTGTCCGACACCGCCGCCATGACGGCAATGAGCCCCGACGAGGTCAAGGCGCCGAATATCTGGCGGAATGACGTGATGATGGCGGTGCCTTGCGCCAGATCCTCAAGGGGCAAGGCTGCGCAGCCGTATGCGGTCATCGGCATCATCAGGCAGGCAACCCCCACGGTGCGAATGCCGTAGAGCACCGTGATCGCCCACTCGGGCGTGTCGGCATCGCACATGACGAAGGCCAGCGTGCCCACCACCAGCACCGCGCTGCCCGCAATCACCAAGGGACGAGGTCCATGACGGTCCAGCAGGCGCCCCGTGAGCGGATTCAGGAATCCTAAGAGCAGGGCGCCCGGCAAAATGGTGAGCCCCGACACCGCCGCCGCCCTTCCCTGCACGTCCTGGACGAACAGGGGGACCATGATCGCGCCAGCCATGAAGGCCATCTGGGCGACCAGCACCAGGACGGTCGCAACCGCAAAGGTTCTGTTCCGAAAGCATGACAGCTTGAGCAAAGGGCTCTCTATCCTCAGCTGACGCACGGAAAACACCGCAAGCGCTCCCACGCCAGCGGCAAGCAGGAGCAGGGAGAGCGCCAGCCCTCCACTGGACTCCGCAAGAGTCACGCCTCCCATGACGCAGCAGAACCCAACCGTGTACAACAGGCCCGAAACGACATCGAACCGTTCATGGTCGCCATCGTCCTTGACCACATCCGACAACGTGAAAAACGAGAGAACCACCACGACGGCAGCTATCGATCCAAGGGCGACAAACACCGAATGCCACCCCCACCAATCGATCATGAATCCCGAAAGGGCGGGACCGATGGCTGGGGCGAATCCGATGATGACCCCAACGAGGCCCATTGCCCGCCCATATTGACTCTTGGGATACACCGAGAGGGCAACCACCTGGATAAGCGGCAGGCAAATGCCAGCGCCACCCGCCTGCAAAAGCCGCGAAGCAAGCAGCAAGGGATAGTTGGGGGCCACCAAGGCGGCGGCGCATCCCACGACAAAGCAGATCATGGCAATTATGAACAGGGTTTTCGTGTTGACACGGCGCACGAGGAACGCCGTCATGGCAGAGATGAGGCCCAACATGAATATGTATGAGGTGGTGAGGAGCTGCCCGAGGGTGGCATCGACGCCATATTGCACCATGATGGTTGGCAGCGCCGCTATCATCATGCTCTGAGAGATGCAGGCCGCCGTCGTTCCCGCCATCATCACCGCGAGCACAACGACACGACGCCGCTTGGGCATTGCGTCAGAATCCGTCTGATCGTCCGTTTTTACCTGTTCCATGTCCTCCATGGTAGCAGTCGGTCGAGGAACCCGTCACGGACTGCGGAAAACGTGCACAAGGCGTTTATCCGGATAGCGAAGGCAACGCCTTGGGAAAAGCGCAGGCGGGGCCGGCAGACCCCTCGAAGGGGAGGACCCCCCCGGATCCCCAATCCCCGATTCGTTGCGTATCCCCTTGCGAATCATGCCGGATTGGAAAAAATCGGGAGAAATGGGCAACTTTGTCGGCAGCCGCCCTGCGACGCCGGCAAAAAGACCAGCTCAGAGATTTCTCAGCATAGCATCTTTCTGTAGAACTACACATAGAGGCCGACTTTCACCAATCCGAAGGAAGGGGGGAGGCACAAGGCGAGAGTCCAGCGATGAAAAGGCCGTCCTGGATCAGGCGCAAGCAGAAGGCCAGCCAAGGAAAAGGTCGGGACAAATGCGCCGGTGGAGCGCACGAACGAATCACAAGGCGGAGCAACGGGGGCATTGAATCGCCCCGTCCCGATCAGGGCCTGGGCACCGTGCGAGACGTCTCGATCAAAGCTCGCGTCAGCGACACAGCCCCTCGGCGCAACTCTACCGCACAGCGTCCGTGAGTCCACTTCCTCTAGCGCAGCTTCGAGCGACGTTCCCGCCAATCGGGCAGGCACTCGTCGAGCAGGGCCTTGAAGCGAGGACCGTGGCCTCGTTCGATGAGATGGCACAGCTCATGCACGACGACGTACTCCAAGCACGCGGGCGGATAGAGGGCCAGGCGAACATTGATGCAGATGCGGCCCGTTGCCGGTTGGCAGCTGCCCCAACGGCTGGTCATGTTGCGGTACACCAGCTTGCCGGCCTTCACGCCAAGAACCGGCTCCCAGCGCTGCACCAAAGAGGGGACGCATGCCTCAACGACCGTGCGCCATTCCGACACCTCCTCCGGGGTAGCCAAAGACGCGACAGCTGTGGGCGAAGATGCCACTTCAGCCCGCTTCTCGTCAATCCAGCGACGCCGTTCGCGGACGAGACGCACGATGTCCCCCTCGATCACCTGAAGAGGAACGGACACCTCGACCCGTCCATCGGGCGGCTTGATGCGCAGGTTGATGTTCTTGATGCGTTTGCGGCGCAACAGCACGGTCAAGCCGTCCACCGTCAGTTCTCGCGGCGGGAGCGACTTTGGCCGACTTCGATTTTTCCTTGCGCCGGCACGCTTCTTCGCCGCGAGATCTTTCACGTGCCCGGCTGCCTCCTCCATCGCGTCGCCTTTTGCGGACCCCCTGCTGGACCCAGCCTCATTGCCGCTTCCAATCCCTTTCATCGGACCGTCCTCATGCATCGTTCACGCATCGTGCACCTGCCTGGTTCCGCCACTTCGCCCACTTTCTCCCTGCGCCTGGATTCGTCCTGCACGTCGAGCGCCGAACCCAGGGGCTGGCACGGAACGCATTCGAGGAGACGCCGTCCCAAACCTGACGCCGCTCTCCCGCCTCCGCTTCTCATGCCTTGAGGGCGAGGTCGTACGCGACGTTGCGGGCGATGCCATATTTCTCAACCAGAACACGTGCGACATCGCGCTTCGTGCGGCCGGCCGCCTTGAGTTCAGCCGCGCGGACGAGGGCGGCGCTCTCGGCATCGAGTTCGGCGCTCTGCTCCTCCAAGGGGCTGGGCCCCTCGATGACGAGAACCACCTCGCCCTTGATGCTTCCCGCTTCGGCACGTTCGGAAAACAGGTCTCGGATATCAGCCGTGAGACCACGTGCAACTTCTTCGTGGAGCTTCGTCAGTTCGCGGCATACCGTAACCTCACGCTGGGGAAAAACTTCCGCTATGGCACCAAGCGCGGAAACCAGCCGGTGGGGACTTTCGTAGAAGATGAGCGCCGAGTCAAGAGGGGCCAGCGATGCCAGCAGCGCACGACGTTCTAGGTCCTTGCGAGGAAAGAATCCGCCGAAATAAAAGCGGGGGTTGACGCACCCGCTGGTGACATAGGCCGTTGCCACCGCGGTCGGTCCCGGCAAAACCTCGACCGCAACCCCTGCCTCCCGTGCCGCACGGACGAGGCGCAGCCCCGGATCGGACACGCCAGGCATGCCGGCATCGGTGCAGTAGGCAATCGTCTCGCCGGCGGCCACACGCTCAACGATAGAGGCCGCACGCTCGCCGACAAGCGCCTCGTCAAGCCGCTCGATCCGTTTTTCAATGCCGAATGCCGCCAGCAGCCTGCCCGTGACGCGGGTGTCTTCTGCGCATACCGCATCGGCCGCGCGCAATGAGGCGAGCGCACGTTCGGTCATGTCGCCCAAATTCCCCAGCGGAGTCGGGCAGACGACCAACTTCCCCTCGTCCATGCCTGACCGTCCTAGCGCTTTCGCCGCATGAGGGCGAAAGCGGCGATGCCCGCGGCAATCGCCACAACGGCTATGACGACAATGGTAATGACAAGCGGCACCATGCCGTCACCCGTGCGTGCAAGCAAACCGATTCCATCCATTGCGCCAGTCCTTCCTTCGTTTCGCGGCAGAGAATACCGCCGTCCTCGCGACGCGTGATCGACACGCATCCAAGTCGCGCTCCCTTATGCGGCCGAGGCGCTCGACGCGCGCCCAAGGGAAAGCTGGGGCCAGCGCGCAGTCCATCCACACCCTGCGGCCCCTCTGCTCCCATGATCTCACAATCGACCCCGGCGGACCAAAATCTCGGCGTTTCCGCACGGGTTGCCCATAGCGCTTTGGCTGGTGGTCAAAATTTCCGGCCTTCGCTGCGACCTCCCTCGCCTGGGAATCGGTTGCCCCGCTTTCGAGGGGTCTCGGCACACAAGCCAGCACGAGGGACACAAGGGGGAACAGCAAGCGCCGTCCCTGCGCTTCCCCAGGCGCAGGGACGGCATGAGGCAATTACCTTCTGATGGCCTTGAAGGCCTCCGTCTGAGCCTTGATGCCGCGCTCGGCAGCCAGGCGCTCGATGGACGTCGCGCCAAAGAACCCGTCGATGCCCGGCACGTGTTCGATGACGTAAGCTGCGTCCTGCGGCTCGGCGATGGGACCGCCATGGCAGATGACCAGCGCATCGGGGTTCTCGCCCTTGACCACGTCCACGATGCCCGAGATGATTGCGGCACAGTCGTCAAGCGTGCGTGCGGTCTCGGCCCCAATGGTGCCTCCGGTCGTCAGCCCCATGTGGGCGACGATGATGTCCGCACCCGCTTTAGTCATGGCCAGGGCCTGCTCCTCGTCAAACACATAGGGACAGGTGAGCATGTCGAGCTTGTGCGCCTCCGCTATCATGTCGACCTCAAGCCCGTATCCCATGCCCGTCTCCTCCAGATTCTGACGGAACACGCCGTCGATGAGGCCGACGGTCGGGAAGTTCTGCACCCCGTTGAAGCCCTGATCCTTGAGTTCTTTCAGATACTTCTTCATCACGCGGAACGGATCCGTGCCGCACACGCCAGCCAGCACCGGAGTGTCCTTGACCACAGGCAGGACCTCGGAGCCCATCTCAACCACAATCTGGTTCGCATCGCCATAGGACAGCAGGCCCGCAAGCGAGCCGCGGCCCGCCATGCGAAAGCGTCCCGAATTGTAGATGACGAAGATGTCGGCACCGCCCGCTTCCGACGACTTTGCCGTGATGCCGGTTCCAGCACCGACGCCCAAGAGGATGTTGCCTTGAGCAAGCGACGCACGGAAGCGATCAAGGATTTCTGCGCGGGAAAGTTCGAGCATGTGTTTCTCCTTTTCTTGCGATGAACTGTTTTATCCGATTTACGCCCGCATGAGGTCAACGAGTTTCTGCGCCGCAGCGACAGCAAATTCGTCATCGTTGATGTGAGCGTCCATCTTCACTATCTCGACCACGTCAGGCAAAATGCACTCCTCCAATGTGGAAAAGAGCACTTCATCCTCTTCGGGACCGTAGAATGGCTGCCCCTCAGCATCGATCATCGACACGCCCTTAAGCGACAACATGACCGTGCAAGGACCGGTCGACAGGTTGACTTTCGAAGCGATTGCTTCGGCCACCAGGCGATTCTCTTCCGACGTGGTACGCATGAGGGTGACTGTGGGATTGTGCTTGTACAGGTTCCTGCCGGCGAATTCGGGCGGGACCGTTTCAAGGGGCCCAAAGTTCACCATATCAACCGCGCCCACGCTCAGAACGGTGGGCACGCCGCACAGCGCCGCCGCCGCACAGCGATCAGGCCCGGCGGCCAAGACGCCACCGACGATCTCATCGCACCACTCGGTCGTGGTCAGATCGAGGACGCCCTTGATGAAGCCATCGTTGACCAGAGCCTCCATGCACCTGCCGCCCGTCCCAGTCGCATGGAACACCAGCACCTCATATCCCTGATCCTCCAGGTATGCCTGGGCTTTCTGGACCGCCGGAGTCGTGACTCCAAACATGGTCGCCGCGACGAGCGGCCGATGGTCTTCCCGGCGGGGAGCCTCGTGTTCCAGCATGCCGGCCATGGCGGCGACGGCATTGTTGAATATGGTGGCCGAGAAGCTGTTGACGCCAGCCACATCGACGATAGAGGGAAACATGGCGATATCCGAAGCGCCAATGTAGGGAAAGGTGTCGCCTGACGCCATGGTGGACACCATGACCTTAGGCACGCCGATGGGAAGCTTGCGCATGCCCGCCGTGGCAATGGTGGTGCCCCCCGAACCGCCCATGGAGAACACGCCGTCGAAGCGTCCGTTGGCATAGAGGCTTGGCAGCAGCTTCGCAAGGCCGCGTGTCATGGTTTCGGTGGCGAAGGCCCGATCCTTCTTCTCGACGATGACCGACATGTCGATGTCGATGGCGGCGGCCACCTCCGTGTTGGACACGTCGGGAGCAGTCTGCGGGTCAAACACGCCGCAATGGATGGTGAGCGTTTTGAGGCCGAGCTCCTCAAAACGGGTCTTCACGTAGGCGAATTCCTCGCCTTTGGTGTCGAATGTGCCGATGATAGCAACAGTTTTCACAAGGACCTCCTGAACGGTCTGCCAGTACGGTCAGTGTACGCTTTGCGAAATCACCGTGCAACCTGAGCGGACGCCCCGCCGTCAAGGAGGGGAAGGCCGTCCAGCCGACGGCCCGCCCAATCAAAGAACAGGCTCGGAGGCCCTGCCGATCACGCCCTCAACTCTTCCCGCTCACGGTCGCAGGCATCCCCATGCACCTCGCACGAGCAGCCGCAGTCGAGGGATGCGCCGCACGAGATCGCCACTTCCGAGCCAACGATCTGCGGCGTCACCTTCGTGCCGCCAACAAATGCATCGCGGGTGGCCTTCGCCTCCGCCTCCTTCTCGGCAAGGTTCGACTTCGCCACCGATATCATGAGCTTGATGCGGTTGAGCTGATTCACTTCGGATGCACCGGGGTCGTAGTCCACGGCGACGATGTTGCTGTCGGGATAGCGGCGGCGCAGCTCCTTGATGACTGCCTTGCCCACCACATGGTTCGGCAGGCAGGCAAAGGGCTGCGTGCACACCACGTTCGGTGCACCCGTCTTCACCAACTCCACCATCTCGGCCGTGAGCAGCCAGCCCTCGCCCATCGAATTGCACAGGCTGAGTATCTCGCTGGCATACTCTGCCAGCTCGTAGATGTTCGCCGGAGGCTCAAATCGGTTCGATTCCGCCAATGCCTTGGTGACCGGCTTGCGGAAGGCCTCGATGAACCGCAAGGCTATGCGGCCACCCACCGCGCCTTTGGCCGATCGCCCGAGGGGATCCTTCTGGAAGATGCCGCCAGCAATGCCGAACAGGAAGAATTCCACCAAGCCCGGAACCACGGCTTCACAGCCTTCTCGCTCGATCACGTCGACCACCTGGTTGTTTGCGGTGGGATGGAACTTCACCAAAATCTCTCCCACCACACCGACGCGCGGCTTGGTCCCCTCGCCGTGCAAAGGCAGGGTGTCAAAGTCCTCGACGATGCTCCGCACGGTACGCTTGAAGGTCCCGCGCCCCAAACCGTGGGCAAGCTGGCCCTTGCATGTTGCCGTCCAATGGTCGAAGAGGCGGTTGGCGCTCCCCTTCTCCATCTCGTAGGGCCGGGTGCGGTACAGGGCCATCATGAGCAGATCGCCGTACAGCAAGGCATAGATGGCTTGCACAAGCATCTTCGGGGTGATCTTGAACCCAGGATTATCCTCTCCCAGATCCTTGAACGACAGCGCGATCACCGGAATGTGGGACAGTCCCACCGATTTCAGAGCCTTGCGGATGAGCGAGATGTAATTCGTGGCGCGACAGCCCCCACCCGTCTGAGTGATGACGACGGCAAGCTTGTCGGTGTCATAGCGCCCCGACATGACCGCTTCCATGATTTGGCCGGTGACCAAAATGGATGGGTAGCAGATGTCGTTGTTCACATACTTGAGGCCTGCATCGACCGCCCCATGGTCAACCGACGGCAACAGTTCGAGGTTGTATCCGAACCGGTGGAAGATGTCGAACAGCAAGTCAAAATGGATGGGAGCCATCTGCGGCGCAAGGATGGTGTAACCGGCATCCTTCATCTCCTGCGTGAACACTGCACGCGGGAATTCCGTCGTCATGCCCTCACGTTGCCGGAAGCGAGCCGCCACCTCCGGGGCTGACTTCTGGGCGAACGTCTCAGGAGGTGCCGGGACGCAAGCCGGGGCGGTCGGGTCGGTCTCCTGGCCGGCAGGCGCGAACAATGCCGGGTCAAGGCCGATCGCCGGACACCCACAGGAAGCATGCTCGGTTTCCGCCCGCTCATCAGCCTGGTCCTTCAAGGCCGCAAGCAGGCTGCGCACACGGATGCGGGCCGCACCCAAGTTCGACACCTCGTCGATCTTGAGGACGGTGTACACCTTGCCCGCCGCCTCAAGAATCTCCTGAACCTGATCGGTGGTGAGCGCATCGAGGCCGCAACCGAAGCTGTTCAGCTGGATGAGGTCAAGGTCGCGTCGCTCAGTCGCCACCTTTGCAGCCGCATACAGGCGCGTGTGGTACATCCATTGGTCAACCACGCGAATGGGCCGCTCGACCTGCCCTAAATGCGCAACCGAGTCCTCGGTGAGCACAGCTAGGCCAAAGCTGGTCAGCAGCTCGGGGATGGCATGGTTGATCTCGGGATCGTTGTGATAGGGACGGCCGGCCAGAACGATTCCGTGGGTGCCCGTCTCCTCCATCCAGGCGAGCGTCTCCTCGCCCTTGGCGCGTATGTCTCGCTTGAACGCCTCGTCCTCTTCCCACGCCGCGTCCACGGCAGCGTCGATGTCAGACCGAGTCGGTGCAGACAGGCCTTCGCCCATGAGTTCGGGATGTCCTTCCACCAGCTCGACGAACAGGCGCTTCTTGAGGTGCTCCTTCTGGTCGTACGGCAGCCACGGGTTCAGGAACTGCACGTCGGACGTGCGCAGCTCGTCAATGTTGAGGCGCAGCGCCTCCGCATAGCTGGCAACGATGGGGCAGTTGAAATGGTTGCCCGCACCTGCGTCTTCCTGACGTTCCCACTTCGAGCAGGGAAACCAGATGAAATCGGGGTGCTTTTCCAGCAGGTTCATGATGTGCCCGTGGCTGAGCTTTGCCGGATAGCACACCGACTCGGACGGCATGGACTCGATGCCGGCCTCATAGGTTTTCTTCGTCGACGGGTCCGACAGCACCACGCGAAATCCGAGTTTGGTGAAGAACGTAAACCAGAAGGGATAGTTCTCGTACATGTTGAGCGCGCGGGGAATGCCCACGGAGCCGCGCGGAGCCGCGTCGGACGCAAGGGACTCATAGTCAAACAGGCGATTTGATTTGTACTCGTAGAGGTTCGGCACGCTCTTTGCCTCGTCAACCGTGCCCACGCCCTTCTCGCAGCGATTGCCCGTGATGAAACGCCGATGCTTGCCGGTATGCTCATCGATGCCGAAATCGTTGACCGTGAGCAGGCAGCTGTTCGAGCATCCCTTGCAGCGCAAGGTGCGATGAGTGGGAGCAAGCGCGTCAATCTGCTCGAGCGACAGCAGCGACGACCCGATGCGCCGTGCTGAGCTTTCGGTGGAGTCGGCCTCTTCGGCTGCGGCGCGCTCCGCCTCGTGGCACCGGTCGCGAGCCAGCAGGGCAGCGCCGAAAGCGCCCATGTTGCCCGCGATGTCCGGACGCACGGCCTCCACTTCGGACAGCTGCTCAAACGCCCGCAGCACGGCATCGTTCAGGAACGTGCCGCCCTGCACGATGACCTTCGTTCCCACATCATGGGGATCGCGTATCTTGATGACCTTGAACAGGGCATTCTTAATGACGGAAATGGCGAGACCCGCCGCGATGTCGCCGACGGTGGCACCCTCCTTTTGAGCCTGCTTCACGCGGCTGTTCATGAACACCGTGCAGCGGCTTCCCAGATCGACTGGGCGAGTGGAGCCGATAGCCGTTTGAGCGAACTCGGACACGTCAAGGTCGAGCCCCGTCGCGAAGCTCTCTATGAACGAACCGCAGCCAGACGAGCATGCCTCGTTGAGCATGATGTGGTCGATGACGCCGTCCTTCACGCGCAGGCATTTCATGTCCTGCCCGCCGATGTCGAGGATGAACTCCACGCCGGGCAGCATCTCCTGAGCGCCACGCAGGTGCGCGACCGTCTCGATCTCGCCGGAGTCAACGCGCAGGGCCTCCAGCAGCAGCCCCTCGCCATACCCCGTCACGGTGGCGTGGCCGATACTTACCAGCTGACGACCGTTGTCGGCATCGACGGGAAGATCATTGTAAAGGTTCGAAAGCGCGGCTTTCGCGCACCCCAGAACATCGCCCTTGTTGCTGGCATAATGAGACCACAGAAGGCTCCCGTCCTCGCCGATGAGGGCAGCCTTGAAGGTGGTCGATCCGGCATCGATGCCGAGATAGGCCGTGCCTGCGTAATCCATGAGCCGAGCGCGCTGCACGCGCTCGGCATCGTGGCGAAGCCTGAATGCAGCGTACTCGTCTTCGTCCGCAAACAGGGGAGCAAGGCGCACGACCTCAGATCCCTGGATGTCGCCGAGGTTCTTCAAGCGGCCAAGCACGTCAGCAAGGCGCTCGGCCTTTGCCGTTTCGCTCCGCGCACCCGCGACGGCACATCCGCTGGCAACGAAGAGGTGCGCGTTGTCAGGCACGATGATGTGATCGTCATCAAGCTTGAGCGTCTCGTAAAAACGCTTGCGCAACTCGGGAAGATACTGCAGCGGACCGCCCAGAAAGGCGACGTTGCCGCGGATGGGGCGACCGCACGCCAAGCCCGATATGGTCTGCGTGACCACGGATTGGAAGATGGATGCCGCGACATCCTCCTTGCGGGCGCCTTCATTCAACAGAGGCTGCACGTCGGTCTTGGCGAACACGCCGCAGCGGCTGGCGATGGGGTAGATGGTGGAATGATCGCGCGCAAGGCCGTCAAGGCCACCGGCGTCGGTGTCAAGCAGGGCTGCCATCTGGTCGATGAACGCGCCCGTTCCACCGGCGCAGGTGCCGTTCATGCGCTGCTCGATGCCTTGGTCAAAATAGATGATCTTCGCGTCTTCGCCACCCAGCTCGATGGCGACGTCGGTCTGCGGGATGAACTCCTCGACCGCCGTCTTCGAGGCAATGACCTCCTGCACGAACTCCAATCCCAGCCATTGGGCGAGCAGCAGCCCTCCCGAGCCCGTGATCGCAATGGTCATCGTCTCGTCACCGAAATCCCGCGCCGCTTCATCCAAGACCTCGACGATGGTGGCACGCACGTCAGCGTGGTGACGACGATACACGGAAAAACGAACGTTGCCCGCCGCATCGAGGATGGCAAGCTTGACCGTGGTCG
This sequence comes from Actinomycetes bacterium, assembly GCA_023429565.1. Classification (GTDB taxonomy): domain Bacteria; phylum Actinomycetota; class Coriobacteriia; order Coriobacteriales; family Eggerthellaceae; genus JAEWQO01. The sequence goes on along the minus strand of JAEZDJ010000061.1, from coordinate 28,504 downwards.
AACCCACGTCGATGCCGATATGCAGGGGTTGCGCAGGGGAAGATGCCGCTCCGGCGGATTCCTCGTTCCGTATGTTCTCCACGTTCATGGACTCGACAGCCACAATAGTCTCCTTCAAGGTTTTCATTTTGGTGCACAGCCTCTACAGCTTGATCGATTCTCCCGGCTTGATGAAGAGGAGCCTCATGGCGACAAGCGCCATCTCCTCGGATGACTCCTGCATCCCCGTCTCAATCCATCGCGTGATGATTCCCAGATACGCCGAGGCGAAAAACGCCACGTAGTAGCCAACGAACGGTTCTGGATCGTTGCGGTAGCGCTCGCTCAAAATGGATTGGATGAGGTAGGTGCAAACGGAGTCTCGCAGCCGAGGGCCGAAGCGGATGTCCCCGCCAGGACCAAGGGCCGCGTGCAGGAAATCGCCCTGCTCGCGCAAGTAGTCAAACAGGTCAACCAGAAACGGCAACGGACGCTTCTTCACCCGATAGGACCAGACCGACTTGAGGCTGAGTCCCTGCAGCTTGCTCTGGAAGCACTCCAGGTCAGCCATGATCTCGTTTTCCAACGTGGCCAACAAGCCTTCCTTGGTGCGGAAGTGGTTGTAGAACGTTCCCCGGTTGAGATCGGCGCGGGCACAGAGATCGTTCACCGTGAAGCCATCGAAGCCACGCTCCTCCATGAGATCGATAAGGGCGGCGCGCAAGGCCTTTTTGGAGCGGGTGATACGGCGATCCTCAGTGCAGAGTCCGATCATGGCCGACCCAGCCACGCCGATGCCCGCCACAGAGCCCTCCGCGACAGCCACATCGCATTCAATCCCGTCGGCGGGCTGCATGGCAGCAACCTTTGTGGGCATGCCTGTCTCCTTCATCGGCTTCATCGATCCGCAACAAGGGCGCTCCCTCGTTTCTAGACAGATCGATCAATAATAGACACTCTGTTCAATAGACTGTATTCTAGGGATAAACCCGCTCAATATCAATGCCCCTCCACACATGCCATCGTTTCTTTACAGGAGCGAGAGATGTTTGCGGCTATTGTCACCTCATCCATTGATTCATGTTGACATTCATGATCGAGCTCGCCTACCATACGCCTGTCAAACCGGAAAGGAAGAGGATGGGAACCAAGGAAGACCTGCTTCGCTTGCTCGAAGACAACCGCGAACGCCATATGTCGGGAGCAAAGATCGCACAGGCGATGGGCGTCAGCCGCAATGCCGTCTGGAAGGCCGTCCAAGCGTTGCGGGGGGAAGGCTACCTCATCGCAGCTTCCACCAATCGGGGATATCTCCTCTCCCGCGAGAACGACCTGTTGTCGCCCCAATCCATCGAGAGGTTCCTGCCAGCCGGCAACCCGTTCGACATCACCGTCCGCAAGCGCATCGACTCCACGAACGCGGAAGCGCGACGACGCGCCGCCGAAGGAGCCGCCGAGGGCGTTGTCATCGTTGCCGAAGAGCAGACGGCAGGAAGGGGGCGGCCCGGAAAGACCTTCTTCTCGCCAGCGTCCACCGGCGTGTACCTGAGCATCGTGCTGAGACCACGCATCCAAGCCGACCACGCGCACCACCTCACCACAGCGGCCGCCGTCGCGTGCGCCCAGGCCATCGAAGCCGTCACGGGGAAGGAGGCTCTCATCAAGTGGGTGAACGACATCTACTGCGACGGTCGCAAGGTGGCCGGCATTCTCACCGAGGGCGTGATTGACATGGAGTCGGGAAGGTTCGCCCATGCCGTGCTTGGCATGGGCGTGAACGTGAAGCCCCCTTCCGCCGGATTCCCTCCCGACATCTCCGACGTCGCCGGAGCCCTCTGCGACGCGGATGCCGGCGCGCTTCGCAGCCACCTGGCCGCAGAGATGCTCATGAGGTTCTGGCGGCTGTACGGCAGTCCGTCCACCCGGGAAACCTACGAAGAGTACCGTCGACGATGCTTCCTTTTGGACAAGCCCATCGTCGTGTCACATAACGGATCGCGGGTGCGGGCACGAGCCGTCGATCTGACCGAGGACTTCAAGCTGGTGATAGAGCTGCCGGGCAAGGAGCGGCGAGAGCTCCCCTACGGCGAGGTGAGCATATCCCGAAGCTGAGGAAATCCTGCACGCCCCGGCATCGCCGTTCGCAGCCAAAAGGAGCGGACGGCGGGATGAGGAAACCGTTTGCCCACAGGTCGATCCCTTTGAGAGCCTCCTCGCATCACCTTCATATAATGGCGGTATTCTTCGACACATCGCACCTGAGAACGATGCGCAGTTCCTTCGTCCCCCCAGAACAGGAGCCCCTCATGGACATCGACTCACCCACCACCTCAACCGAATGGCCCCAGCCCTACAGCGGGCTCGACAAGCTCTTCATCGCAGGCACCTGGCGCGACGGGGCAAGCGGCGAGAGCGCCGCGGACACAAACCCCTTCAACCAGGAAGAACTCGCCACCCATGTCCTCGCCAACCGCGAAGACGTCGACGAGGCCTACGCAGCGGCAGCTCGCGTCCAGCCTGCCTGGGCAGCCACTTCCCCAGCCGAGCGCACGGCCCTCATGGCACGCGCCGTGCGCATCTTCGACGAGCGGCATGACGAGCTTGTCGCATGGTGCCAGCGCGAATCGGGAGGCATCCGCGCGAAAGCCGAATTCGAAGTCGGCGCAGCGCGCAACATCACCGAGGAAGCCGCATCATTTCCCTATCGCATGCATGGCGACATCTTCCCCTCCGACACGCCCGCCAAGGAAAACCGCGTGTATCGGCAACCCCTGGGAGTCGTGGGCGTCATCAGCCCCTGGAATTTCCCCATGAACCTGTCCAACCGTTCGGTGGCCACGGCGCTCGCCGTCGGGAACACCGTCGTGCTGAAGCCCGCCAGCGACACGCCCATCACGGGCGGACTGCTCCTCGCAAAGGTCTACGAAGAGGCCGGCCTCATGGAGGGCGCTCTTTCGGTGCTCATTGGCCGGGGCAGCGAGATAGGCGACTACTTCGTCGAGCATCCCGTGCCCAAGTTCATCTCGTTCACCGGCTCCACCCAAGTCGGTCGGGGAATCGGCGCCAAGGCGACCGGAGGAACCCGCATCAAGCGAGTCGCGCTCGAGCTGGGAGGTAACTGCCCCCTGGTCATACGTGCCGACGCCGACATCGATCAGGCCGTCGACATCGCCATTGCCGGCCGGTTCCTGCATCAGGGACAGATATGCATGAGCACGAACCGCATCATCGTGGACGCAAGCATAGCGGACGAGTTCACACGGCGATTCGTCGCCCGTGCGGGCGCTCTCGTATGCGGCGACCAGACCGATCCCGCAACCGACATCGGCCCCATCATCAACGAATCCCAATTTCAGGGTTTGCTTGCCAAGCTACAACGGGCGCTCGACCAAGGAGCGACCCTCGCGCTCGGCGGCGATCCCGTGGGCCGAGTGCTGCCGCCCCACGTCTTCACCGATGTCGATCCATCATCCGACATCGCCCTGCTGGAAAGCTTCGGGCCCCTTGCCCCCATCATCGTCGCGCACGGCGAGGAAGAGGCCCTGGCCTATGCGAACATGAGCGAATACGGGCTTTCGGCAGCGGTGGTGGGCGGCGACGTCGAGGCGGCCACGGAATTCGCGCTGAAGATCGATGCCGGCATGACCCACGTCAACGACATGACCGTTGCCGACGAGCAGCACGTGCCCTTTGGGGGAGAGAAGAACTCGGGTCTGGGACGCTTCAACGGCCGCTGGATCCTCGAGGAAATGACGCGCACCCACTGGGTGTCGGTTCAGCACGCGCCTCATCCCTACCCGCTCTAGGACACAAATGATTTGCTTTCGACTTTAAAGCCCGATGGCATAAGGAACAGGCCAGCGTAGACTCGCTTCTTAGGAAGTTACGGTTCTGCGGTGGCCTGTGCTTCGAGGAAAACTCCGGCGGACATTATCGATTCATGATGCCGTTTCCCTTTCTGGGTGCCTTGACCACCTTCCATCTTTGACCTGAAGTTCAGCCTGAACGCATTCTCCCTTTGGCACTCAGAAAGTCAAACTATCGGCGGCATGTTGTCTGTTCCGAGACCAACCGTCAGGCAGATACCATGCTATCATGCTGATGAAAGGGCGCTTCCGAAGAAGGGATCTCATGGTGATGAATCTATCCCGCAAGAGCAAAATGAATCTGCATAAACAGATTTGTAGTAGGTAGTCTTGCCAGGGAATGCTTTACACCGCTTTGCGCAACCCGCTTTATGGAGTTCTTGGTTCTCCGTTTTGCTGGGAACTCCGTTTTTTCTTGCTGACCCCCTCTCTGGCATTTCATATTCAAATCGATACCTATTTGTGGCAATCGGATTGTTGATAGGCTCCTACCTTTCATGCCGCCCGCAACCTCCCCGGTTTTCGCTGAGGAATTTGAAAAGATTCTCTGTTGCCATCGGTGTGGCAGCAACGATTATCGCCGTCATTCCCGAATGGCTTTACTTGTCTCACTACCATTGGACAGATGCGAACGAAATAAAATATCACGTCACCTATTTAGTATTCAGATTGTTTATTGATGCTCAGCCATTTCTTCTTGTACTGGGTTCGACGCTTTACATATTCACGGGAGGACGGTTGATAGGCAAGAGCATTCATGCAATGCCGCCTAGTACAAAACGGTCCAATGGTGGAAAAATGCAACGGTACGTAGCGCCATCGATCCTGTTGATTGCCCCCATCTCAATGTTCCTGATAGGATTTTTCCATAAATCGTGGCCGGGATTGATTGATCGGCTCATGTCAGGAATCATGTTAGATCAAGCCCTCCAGTCATTGTTGATCTACGCAATCGCAGCCACCTCCTTTATGTTTTTCTCTGCAACAGCATGGATACTCCATGCTTTCGTCTGCCGCGTTGCACGAACTCATGAATCTGACCATACGATTTACAGCGCATTGTATGCGCGGCTTATCCTGTCGCTTGCGCTAGGAATGATATGCTGGAATCTCATTACCCGCGTGCTTCCCGTATTGGGCCAAGCGCCTCATTGGAGCGACGCCGGCGAGTGGATAAGGATAATTCCTGCTGGTGGCCCAGAGCTTGGCGTCCTCATAACCCTTGCAATGCTTGCCTGGCTTGCCGTCGGCGTGAAAAATGGGCCAAAGGCAGGCAAGTTCGGCTCCGCCATGCCATCGGGGCAAACAGATCAAGACACGCCGTCGAATGCTGCCAGCATAAATAGTGACAACGATTCAGACATAGACAAGCTCTGCGCAGCATCAGGTTTGACCGAGCGAGAAGCTACAGCCGTCAAACTCTTAATCGAGGGAAAGACATCTGCTCAATCAGCCGATTTGATGGAGATCAAACCACAGACAGTACGTACGTACCTTCAACGCGCTTACAAAAAAATTAAGGTAGACAATGGCGAGGAATTGGCTAAAGCGTGGAATGGCAAAACGGAAAACGCCGTATTCACCGCCTCAGTCGAGAAAGTGCACAATGTTCAGTGTCACGCCCAAGCAAGCAAGTACAATCTTGCATTGGGGATGGCGTTGATAGTCGCGGCGTGTCTATTCTTGCTTCCGCAATCCATAGAAAGACTGACATGGAGCTCCGGCCGCGAAATGCTCGTAGGATCATCCATCGCGCTGCTCCTGGTAGCTGTTTTAGCCCACCACACATCATGGGCAATAAGCAGGAATGTCATCAAGCTGAAAGGGAATCAGACATTTCGCCGCCGGCCTGCCGTATGGCTCATTGGAGTAGTTGCTGGAGTAGTTGCATTGGTGGCAATTATGACATTGGGGGCGTGTTCAATCATTGTTTCATCAAGTGCAGGCGACGGGATCGAAACGCCCTCGCTTGCATACTGTGCGTCCTCGTTCGCCTTTATGCTGATCCTCTGTGTCGGCGGATGGAGCATTTTGCGCTTTCTTCACTATAGTTCCGAGCAACTTTGCCTCCTTTATGGAGGATCGTGCGCTTGCGTGGTCGCAAGCGTGGTTGCATGGAGTTACCTGGAAGAAAGCCGCTGGGCGCTTACGGTAATTCTGTCCCTGGTCGTTTGCGTGCTGTCAGCAATCTCTTTCTTTGAAAAGCGAGATACAAGCGACACGAAACACGCGCCACGACTCGCCTCACTAACCCAGCCGCGTTTTTTGACCGTCTTTTTTGGCTGCACATGCCTAGCATATGGATTCGTGTGGGAAGAATCGTGGCGTGGGTCAGATCTCTTTATGACTCCATTCTTTATCGGCCTATACGCAGCGTGCGGAATCATTTGCTTTTCCGTGTACCTGTGGCACACCAAAGGTACACGGAAAAGCATTTACCTGATTGCGGTCTCTCTAGGCATCTGCATAGGTGCTTTTGCCATGGGAGTGTACTCACTTGTGCTTGCTGTATCGTTTTTGCTCTTCAGCCTTATTTCCCTTGATGCCATCCACGAGAGACTTCTGTCTTTCAACACGGCGCTCGGCGGCATGGCCTTATTGGCTTGTGGATGCATGATAGGGCTCATTGGCATGGACATGATAAACGACCTCGTATATTTGAAAGTCTACAATGCGCTCGTCTTGTTTGAGGGCGTCAAAAATCTGAAAACCCTCATTGCGTTTGGATATGGGTTGCTTCTCATGTTCTTCCTCCTGTCCGTAGGGCTGTTCTACAAGAATTTATTCGACCAAAAACTTGCCCTTTCATTGCTTGACAAGGAGAACCAGGGCGACTTCATGGACGAACTTCGAAGACTCCTTCTCAAGGATGGGCTGAATGAAACGCAAGCCTCCGTTGCCTTGCTCATTTTGGAAGGCCTCACAACCAAGCAAATTGCTGAAAGACTCAACTATTCGCCTGGCACCGTCAATACGGCACGCATGGCGATTTATCGGACGCTTGGCATCCACAGCCGGATGGAGTTAACGGCAGTTCTGCTGAAAAAAATGGCATAACATCCCAATGATCAGCTAAAACGCATCTTGTCATCACAACAATCATAAACTTCATACGCTCTGATGACAGACGGAATCATCATACCAGCCTAGGATAGCGTCGCGGGATCAAGATGACCGGCAATAAAGGATTCAGCCCTATCAAAAGGAGGCGTAATTCTTGCGCAGCACCAAAGATTATCCGGTCGATTTCCATTTTAGCTTCTATGGTGCTACCCAGGGAACCAATCCCGAATGGAAGGAGGACGATTCGTCGAGCTATCTCTTTGCCAGTTCGGGAAAGACCATCGATTGGTGCTATGTGTTCATTGATGGCAGCAACAGTTCCAACATCGGTACGTTCGTCAATCGCACCGTAAACCGTAGCACGGGACAGTCAGGAGGATCCTGCACGGTCAGCTATCCTGGTGAATTCCAGATATGGAATCGAGTCAAAGAAGACGGAAATTTGGGCTGGGCTCGATTGACGGGTCGCGCAGAGGGTCCGACTGGAGCATTGCCAGGATTATGGAGTGCCGACAGCTACGGATCATATCCAATCATCAACAACTGGTAACAATAAAAGAGGCGTGGGCCAGAGCGAGATCCCGCGTGGTATGTCCACGCCTCTTTTATTTTTGGAAGGATCAGCAATGTCTTTTGGCTTGCAAAAAAAAAGAAGTTAGGGCACTTGTCACCCTTATTGTGGCTGCGGCAATCGTAGGCGCGGGGTGGCTCACGTGGAAAATTACAAGCGATGCAGAAATTGAGCACAAAAAGGATATCGATTCCGAATTTCAGAAAGAGAACGCGCGAACGTACGAACAAGGCGACACTATCGTATGCGATTCTCGCACCGACGAGGATCTGGCAGATGGATCAGGTTGGTCCTACTCTGCCGGATTTGACTGGAATGGAACGATGAACTGGATAGTTGTCGACTCCTTTCTTTACGACAATCCCGCTGATGCCGGGATATCGGAAGATTCGGAAGGATCTTTCCTGCGCATGCCGACAAGCATAGCCGAGAGCGGGGACTATAAATTTCTCTTGTGTGAAGTGTCTATAGAGAACGTTGATGCAGAACCGACGGACGATATCAAACCTCCTTTCAATATTGCCACGTTTCGTACGGGCACCGTAGGCTATTTCGATGGAACAATAGAAGGAGCCGCAGAAAAAGACGGGTGGAAGTATGATCTCCCCATTGGCACAACAGCTGTGTATCATGTCGGTTTTTACATCCTCAACCCGGATGACAATCCCGAGGTTCTTTCCGCCTCCATCGGAAATGCGAGTACCGATATAAAGAAGATACAGGTGCATCTTGAACCACATGACCTTCGAGCTGATGCAAAATGAGAGCTCTTGCATCAATGGAGTTACACAAAGCCCTTTGCAATAAATGGTTTCTTGTTTCTCTTGCTCTTGGGCTCGCTCTTGCGATCGCGAGCGCGCTGCTCATTCTTGTTCCATACAGCGAGGGACAAAAATTCCCCATGCCCGATTCCCTCTATACAAGCCCAAATGTACGCAGCTCGTTTTGTTTTTGGATGAATGTCGAATTGCAAACACCTACGTCACCTTTGTTCTATCGCTTAGCGCCTCTGCTTGCAGTTGTTCCTTATGCCTGGTCATTGCAGACCGAAATGCAAAATGGATACATAAATCAGCTTTATACACGTGTCTCCCGAACGCGTTATCTCACAGCGAAAGGACTGGCGGTGTTTGTATCGGGAGGGCTTATAGCCTGCGTCCCCCAAGTGATTAATTTCGCTATACATGCTGCATTTGTGCCGGGACGCATACCCGATATCATTGACTCGTTTTATATGGGCATGGGAACAGAGAACCTTTGGTCGTGGTCATTTTTCAACGTCCCTCTCCTTTTTGTCTTCTCATATTGCCTGCTTGGATTCGTGCTTTGCGGAATATGGGCAGTATTCGTGGCAAGTCTGTCATTTTTAATCAGCAATCGAGTGATTCTCATGACAGCCCCTTATCTAGGACTCACGGTTGTGCAGTTTGTCAACGAGCGCATTTTCGTTTCCCTGTTCGGCGGCATCCGAGGAGTGCAACTCAGTTTGTTCGAGAATCTGCACGCAATGTCACAGCCATATTTTTCGGATGGCCGAATCATTGCCTGCGAAGCATTTGTGCTCTTGCTCATATCCTTAGCAATTGCTGCATCGTATCTGAGGCGGGACGTGCTGTGAAATTTATTCGATGCTTTGTCTTTGACCTCCGAGAAGGATGGACGGCGCTGTGGCGTTGGTACATCGCAACAGCAGTATTGTTCTCCCTTCTCACGCTCTCGTTGCATCTTGGGTCTGCGGGCCGCATGGAGGGGCCTTTCTCTCTGGGTGACTATCTCGTGTCATATATGGCAGGCATGAAGAGCTACTTCTTTACCCCTGAAGAGCCTTTCCGTTTCCCTGTCGCTTGGGGAGCAACTCTTATGTTCGTTGCTTACCTCACCCTTTGGTATCCCTACCACGACCTGATGGGAATGGGAAAGCAGGTCATGGTTTCTGTGGGCAGCAGATGGGCCTGGTGGTTTGCAAAATGCGCATGGGTTGTGTGTTCAGTCGGACTTTTTTGGGCAATTGGATGCATGACGGCAGGTGTATGGACATTGCTTTCGGGAGGATCCTTCTCCTTGAATATTTCTGGTGCCCTCCCTGACATTCTTGATTTTCGGCTTGCCGATGTAGCCTCTGCATCACATGACCTTGAGATGTTTCTGTTTATTGGCATTCCCGGTGCGCTTGTTGCATTGTGCCTGGTTCAGCTGATGGCATCCCTTCTGCTACGACCGGTGATGAGCTATGCGTTGACCTTGTCTCTTCTAATGCTTTCGTTGTTCTATCAAAGCCCTTGGCTGATTGGCAACGAACTCATGGCCGCTCGCAGCATGAGTCTACTTTTGGAGGGGGTTCCCGTTTTAGGCGGAATAGTTGTGTCTGCCACTCTTTCAACGGCATCGGTTGTCGTAGGAGGCTTGCTGTTTTCTTGGATCGATATTTTTGACAAGGAAGGCTATTCATGATTGACATAAGCAAAGCGAGCAAACGCATCAAAGGCTCTTTAGTGCTTGATAGCGTTTCGATAACCATACCCAATGGCGCGATTGTAGGACTCGCTGGCGTAAACGGCTCCGGCAAAACAATGCTTTTGCGAGCTATTGCCGGCCTCATTGGCTTGACGAGTGGTTCAATTTCCGTCGACGGTCAAATCATAGGACGCGATAGGACGTTTCCCCCCAGCATTGGATTACTGATAGAAAATCCCGCATTTCTCAATGCCTATACAGGTCGCGACAATCTGAGGATGCTTGCGGGTGTCGGTCGCCATGTCTCGGGAGTCGGCGCAAAAGCGCATGCCCTAGCCGATAAATTAGCCGTCAGATCACTTGAAGCTGTGGGGCTTGATCCTTTCGACAAGAGAAAGTTTCGCAAATACTCCCTTGGCATGAAGCAGAGATTAGGCATTGCGGCAGCCATCATGGAAGAGCCCGATATCGTGCTTCTTGATGAGCCGACGAATGCACTTGATGTGCAGGGTGTTTCTTTGTTTGAGGAATTGGTGGACGCTCAGCGCCGTCGGGGAGCAACGCTGCTCATAGCAAGCCATGACGCTTCTCTTTTGGATGCGATGGCTGACATCGTATATACCTTCAGCGACGGCAAGGTTATAGACGTGTCTGTTCAAAAAGAGCCACCTGTTCTCAAGGAACTGTCTTAAGGTGAGAGGTCACAAAACATATGAAAAAACACATGGTCCGCGTGGTCATTGCAAGCATTGCCATCGTCTTGGCCTTTGTCTACGGCGTACGCGTTTGGCAGATCAATGAAGCCGACAAGGCAAATGCCGTGCCAGTTGAGCACTATGCCATGGGAGAGTGGGTCGATCTGACGGGGTCGTTTTTGCAAAGCGAAGCCCAAGCTCCTAACGGATATTCCATCTGCATATCTCAGGCCACGCTTCTGTCTCCTGACGAGTATATACGCACCCATGGCGTGGAAGGCGAAAGCACTATTGGAGAAGATAGCCAGCAAACTGTGGTATGTCTCGAATATCAGATACGGCACGAAGGTGTAGGCGATGTCGGTCTTGTGCTATTCGAACAGAGGCTCATTACCGAAAGCAAAAATGTTGCATTAAAGTACGACAGCGAATTATGGTGGAGGGCAGAACCAGAGATGAAAGACCAGCCCGGCATGTTTGCCCTTTCTCCTGACTCATCATATACGGCATATATACCCTTTTCGTTCATCCACGACCCCGACGCATTTCAATCATATGAAGACTCCCCACGAGCCATAGTCACTGACCGCACTTTTGAGCTACTGGTCTCGAATCTGCCAACACGAAAAGTAATCGATATCACGGTATGAAAAACGCCTCGAGGTCAAAATGCACCGAGCCATGAAGTCGCAGGCTTTTTTGTACATAGAATCCTCTTGAATAACGCCCGCACAGGACTTGCGCGTGACAAAGTTTGCTAAGCTATAGCGAAACGCATCTTTGCAGCCCAAGAGAAAGACGAACCTCCATGCAGATCACGCCAGCTGAAATCGCTGAAACGCTTGCCATGGTCAGCAAGCAGCACCTCGACATCCGTACCATCACGCTGGGCTTGAACCTGCGAGGTTGCACGGATCCCGACATCGATGCGATGGCCCGCAAGGTGTACGATCGCATGACCAGCGCAGCCGAGCAGCTGGTTCCCACAGCCGAACAGCTGGAACGCGAGTACGGCATCCCCATCGTCAACAAGCGCATCTCCGTCACCCCCATCGCCGAGATATGCGCCGCCACCGACGCAGTCGACCTCACCCCCATCGCGGTCGCCATGGATCGCGCCGGCAAAGAGGTTGGCGTCGACTTCGTCGGCGGTTTCGGAGCGCTCGTGCACAAGGGAGCCTCGCGGGCCGACATGAAACTCATGGAGTCCATTCCCCACGCGCTGTCCACCACCGACCGCGTCATGTCTTCGGTCAACGTCGCCTCGACGCGAGCGGGCATCAACATGGACGCCGTTCTCAAAATGGCCGGCATCGTGAAGGAGACAGCCGAGGCCACGGCCGATCGCGAATGCATCGGCTGCGCGAAGCTCGTCGTGTTCGCCAATGCCGTCGAGGACAATCCGTTCATGGCAGGAGCCTTCCACGGCTCGGGCGAGTCGGATGCCGTCATCAACGTGGGCGTGTCGGGTCCCGGCGTCGTACGAGCCGTTCTGGCGGAAATGCCGAAGGATGCCGACATCACCAGCATCGCGGAAGCTATCAAGGCAACTGCCTTCAAGATAACCCGGGCCGGCGAGCTCATGGCACGCGAGGCCAGCACGCGCCTCGGCGTGCAACAGGGCATCCTTGACCTGTCCCTCGCCCCGACGCCCGCCCCGGGCGATTCCGTGGCTGAGATTCTGGAAGCCATCGGCGTCGGGCAGTGCGGCGGACCAGGCACGACGGCCGCGCTCGCCATGCTCAACGACGCCGTCAAGAAGGGCGGAGTCATGGCATCCTCTTCCGTCGGAGGACTGTCGGGCGCGTTCATCCCCGTGTCGGAGGATGCCGGAATGATACGCGCAGCAGAAAGCGGTGCGCTGTCCATCGAGAAGCTGGAGGCCATGACCTGCGTGTGCTCGGTCGGCCTTGACATGATCGCCGTTCCTGGAGACATCGACGTGGAAACCATCTTCGGCATCATCGCCGACGAATGTGCCATTGGCATGATCAACACCAAGACGACGGCCGTGCGCCTCATCCCCGCCATCGGCAAGAAAGAGGGCGACCGGCTGGATTTCGGGGGCCTGCTGGGCTATGCGCCCGTCATGCCCGTCAACCGCCATGCTGGCACCGTGTTCGCCCATCGTGGTGGCCGCATGCCCGCCCCCATCAATTCGCTGAAGAACTGACGCACATCAATTTGCATGCCCCGAAGGCGGCCCGTCGGGCCGCCTTCGGGGCATGCTTGCACGGATCGGCCTCCTCAAACTCCTTGATCATGCCACGCCTTTTCGATGCATCTCCCTCGAACTTGATCTCATCATCCGCCCCGAACAGGGATCGCGGCGCTTTCGGCAGGGGTGCAAGCAGGCCTTCAAGCAGAGTATCGCTCATCGTCTATTCTTAGTAAGAACTTCTGTCAAGGAATCGATATTCATACAGCTGCATTTGGTGATAGAAACCGAGCAGATATACCGTGCCGGACTCGATCTTGTACACGATTACGTACTTTCTCACAAGATGCTCTCTGCATTCATGACTTCGAAGAATTGGTTTCCTTGAGATAGCTGCGAGATAGGGATTTTCTTTCAGGTTATCGAAAGCCCTTTCCAACTCGTCCGTCAAGCCCAGAGCCGCGCGAGGCGATTTAAGGCTGGCGACGATATATTCAAGCGCCTTGTCAACATCGGTCTCGAATTCGGCGGTATTCCTTATTTCAAAGGTCATGTTTTTCGCGCAGTCTATCGAGCATTTCGTAAGGCGATCCGACCCTTCCCTCGGCTATGTCCTTCTCTGCTTCCTCGATCCGCATCTTGAGAGGAATGATCTTGGCCTTCATCTCCTTGTACCGCGCGATCAAGTCTTCACCCTCGCAGCCCGCTTCGATAAGATAGCGGAGGATGTCGACCGTCACGTCCTCGTCTTCGACGTCAAGCGGCTGCAAAAACATGCCTCTGTCGGTCCAGGTACACAACGCATAGTCCTTGAAGCCTGCTTTTTCGAAAATTTTCGAAGGAATCGTAATCTGCCGCTTGCTGGAAATCTTAATCGCCACCGGTTCCGCTAAAGTCGCCATGTCTGTCTCCTTTGCCAAGCTCTTGGTGCTTGGCATCAAGCTTAACATAGATCACGCGAAGCTAGCATGACCGCGACCGAATCGTTGTTTATCTCGAATAACGGTAAAGACGCGCTTGTATCTACCAGAAGATACAGACATCCCACAAGAAAGAGCCGCTTTCGCTGTTCGATCGGCAGCCGTAAGGCCGACAGGATGACTCCTCGGTCGACCTGGTTGCGAATCGTCGCCTGCCGCCTCTACTTTCCGCGAACCTCGGCACCGAAGGGCAGCAGCGCAAGCTTCGCCTGCTTGAAGCACTGCAACCCAAAGGGAATGCCAACGACCGTGATGCACAGCAACACTCCATTGAGCAGTGCCTCAAGAGCCAGAACAAAGCCGCCAAAGACGAACCACAGCACGTTGAGGACAGCCGACCCCGCGCCGCCGCCGTACTCAACCTCCTTGCCGAACGGGAAAAACGCCAGTCCGGCCATCTTGAAGCACTGCGTGCCAACCGGAATGCCCACGATGGTGATGCACCACAGAAGGCCGACCAGGCACCAGCTCACACCCTGCCAGAACCCCGCGAAGACGAACCACAGTATGTTGCCGATCACGCTCACGAGCGGCATCCTTTCTTGGCAACAAGCGCTCTTTCGCAGGATTCACGCACGTTCGATGCACCTAGTCCCGCGTGAGCTTGCGATGGATGCGATGCGGCCGGGCCGCCTCCTCGCCCAGACGCTCGACCTTGTTCTTCTGGTATGACTCGAAGTTGCCCTCAAACCATTGCCAGATGCCCGGATTCTCGTCAGTGCCTTCCCAAGCCAGGATATGCGTCGCGATGCGGTCGAGGAACATGCGGTCATGGCTGACGACAACCGCGCACCCCGGGAACGCGAGCAGCGCCTCCTCCAAGCATTCGAGGGTCTCGACGTCCAGATCGTTTGTCGGTTCGTCGAGCAGCAACAGGTTGCCGCCCTCCTTCAGTGTGAGCGCCAGGTTCAGCCGGTTGCGTTCTCCGCCCGACAACACGCCAGTCGGCTTCTGCTGATCGGAACCTTTGAAGCCAAAGCTGGCAACATAGGCGCGAGTGGGCACCTCCGTGTCGCCGACCCGGAGAAAATCGGTTCCACCCGACACCGCTTCCCAAACGCTCGCCTTTGGATCGAGCCCCGCCCGATTCTGGTCAACATAGGATATCTTCACCGTCTCGCCGATATCCAGCGTGCCAGAGGTGAGCGGCTCCAAACCGACAATGGCCTTGAACAAGGTCGTCTTGCCAACGCCGTTGGGACCGATGACTCCGACGATGCCGTTGCGCGGCAGCTCGAACGATAAGTCGTCAATGAGCACGCGGTCGCCGAAAGCCTTGTGGAGACGGTCGGCAACAAGCACTTTCGCTCCCAAACGGGGACCGACCGGAATGTGGATGTCCGTGAAATCGAGCTTCTTCGAAGCCGCAGCCTCAGAAGCCATCTGCTCATAGCGGTCAAGGCGGGCCTTGCTCTTAGCCTGGCGGGCTTTGGGGCTCGAACGCACCCATTCCAGCTCCGACTTCATCCGCTTCACCAGCTTCGCCTCGCGCTGGCCCTGGGCCTCCAAGCGATCCGCCTTCGTTTCCAGATACGTGGAGTAGTTGCCCTTGTAGGGGAACAGGCTCCCCCGGTCGACCTCGCAGATCCACTCTGCCACATGGTCGAGGAAATAGCGGTCGTGCGTGACGGCCAGGACCGCCCCGGAATACCCATGGAGAAAATGCTCGAGCCACAGGACCGACTCGGCATCGAGATGGTTCGTCGGTTCGTCGAGCAATAGCAGATCCGGCGCCTCCAGCAAAAGGCGACACAGGGCGACGCGACGCCGTTCGCCTCCGGAAAGCACGTTGACCGGCATGTCGGGATCGGGACATTGCAATGCATCCATGGCCTGGGAGAATCGACTGTCCAAGTCCCAGCCGTCGGCGGCATCTATCTCATCCTGCAACGTTCCCATCTCAGCCATGAGCGTGTCAAAGTCCGCATCGGGAGAAGCCATTTCCTCGCCGATCTGGTTGAAGCGATCGACTTTGGCCTTGATTGCCCCAAAGGCCTGCTCGATGTTCTCGATGACCGTCTTGTCCTCGTCGAGCGGCGGTTCCTGCTGAAGGATGCCGACGGTGTAGCCAGGCGTGAGCCGTGCGTCACCGTTCGAAACCTCCTCAAGCCCGGCCATGATCTTGAGCAGCGTTGATTTCCCCATGCCGTTGGGACCTACGACGCCAATCTTGGCGCCGGGGTAGAAGGAAAGGGTCACGTCGTCAAGGATGACCTTGTCGCCATGCGCCTTGCGCGCTTTGTGCATTTGGTAGATGAATTCAGCCATGGTGCTCCTGTTTTCGGAATCGAGATCGTTTGAACCATTGTCACATATGCCGGCATCAAAAGGAAACGGCAACGCAGGGACCGCAGAAAAATCCCAGTCTCATCAGGGATGCGTCAACCCCCATCATCCCCTAGGACCGAGATCGACGAGAGAATGCGGGAGCAGGAATGTCTCCAAAAATGAGGCCGAAAGAAGGCGGGGAATAAACTAGAAAGCCATGGTCGCACCGCCGCCGAGCGGCGACCGCTCAGCCCCGCCTGGGCACCTGCAGCGCCGCCGCCATCGCGGCCATCCAACTGCGAGGCATGAGACGCGTGACAAACACGGCGACCTTGGGCACGAGCCCCGGAACGCACAGTGTCTTGTTCCACCTGAGTGCGCGGTAGCCGCTTCGAGCGACCCGCGACGGGCTGACCGCGAAGCGGGCCAATGCCGTCCGGCCAGCGTCGGCGGCGTTCCAGAATTCGGTGCGCACCGGACCGGGACACAGCGCGGTCACCGCCACGCCACGCAGCCGCAGCTCGGCATGGAGAGCCTGCGTGAACGACTGGACGAACGCCTTCGATGCGTAGTAGGTGGCCATGAAGGGGCCGGGCATGAAGCCCGCGATCGATGCGACGTTGAGAATGGCCCCGGAGCCCCGTTCGACCATGCCCGGGGCAAACGCGTGGCACAACTCGACGAGTGCCTCGATGTTCACCTGCACAAGATCACGCTGCCGAGCAAGGTCGCTCTCGACAAACCGAATGTCGTAGCCGAAACCAGCGTTGTTAACGAGCGCATCCACGACCACCTCCCGCTCGTCGAGGATGGAAACAAGATCGTCCACGGCACCCGAAGCGGAAAGATCCTGGACGCACACGTGCGTTGCGACGCCATGATCCTTTCTCAGCCGTGCCGCAGCATCCTCAAGCCTGGCCTCGTCACGACCGACAAGCGCAATGTCATACCCGTCGGCGGCGAACAGCTGGGCCAGCTCCCAACCGATGCCGCCCCCAGCACCGGTCACCAACGCCGTACGCGGCGTCTGCTCGGCATCATGAGGCAGAAGGGAGTCCTCCACCGTGCCTTCCTGAGCATCGGAACAGGCCACGCCATCGAATTCCTCCCGCGTTTCTCTTGCTTCCGCAACCGCTCTGATCATGGCGTATCACACTCCGTTCGCTGGGCCCACCCACACGACTTCGGCGCCTTTCGGTCACTCGTTTCCCAAAAACGATCCCGACTGCCTGTTCCAGAGATGGGCATAGGCGCCCTGAACCTGGACAAGCTCCTCATGAGTCCCCTCTTCGACGATCTCGCCATCAGCTATCACGACGATTCGATCAAGGCTGGCCACCGTGGACAGGCGATGCGCAATGACGATGGACGTGCGTCCCTGCATGAGATTGGCGAGCGCGTCTTGAATGAGCTTCTCGCTCTCCGAATCAAGTGCCGACGTCGCCTCGTCAAGCACGAGGATGGGTGCTTGCGTGATGATGGCCCGGGCGATGGCGATGCGCTGGCGCTGCCCGCCAGAGAGCTTCACGCCACGCTCTCCCGTGATCGTGTCGAACCCCTGCGGCAGCGCCTCGATGAACTCGAGCGCATTCGCCTGCCGAGCAGCTGCCACGACGTCCTCCACCGACGCATCGGGTCGGCCGTAGGCGATGTTCTCATACACGCTGCGATGAAACAGCAGGGGCTCTTGGGGAACGTAGGCAATCTGGCGACGCAGGCTCTCCTGCGTGACATGCGCGATGTCCTGTCCGTCTATGAGAATCTTTCCCTGCTGGATGTCGGCAAGACGCAGCAGCAGCGTGGTGAGCGTGGTCTTGCCCGACCCCGACCTTCCCACCAGGCCAACGCGCTGTCCGGCCGGAATATGCAGCGAGAAGCCGTCGAAGACGGAATCGTCCCCCGAGGCGTCGGCATAGTGGAATCCCAGATCGCAAAAGTCAATGGCGCCCTCGCGCACCCGCAGGGCCGGGGCGTTCGCGTCATCGGCGACAAGCTGGGGCTCATCGAGCGCGACCGTCATGTCATGAGCATCACCCAAAGCACGATTGACCTGCTGAAACGTCTGACTCAACCGGTTGAACTGCATCGTGAGCGAATAGGTGTAGGTGAACATCATCACCACGGTGCCGGCAGTCGTTCCAAACCAGGCGCTGCTGCCCGCCACAAACACCACGAGCAAGGCCATGATGAGCACGATCACGGAACTCGTGACCGCCCCGCGAGCGACGGTGGCGCGCATGCGCCGGGAATCGGCCGCCTTGACGCCGCGGTTTGCGCGGTCAAACAAGGTACGTTCGTATTCCTCACGTCCGGAGGTCTTCACGGCGAGGATATTCGTGATGCTGTCTGAAAGCTCGCCCGACAGCGCATTCTGGGCAGCCGCAGCATCCTCGTTGAGCGGCAATATCCTCCGGTACAGGACGTAGACGATGACAACATAGACCACAAGCAAGCAGGCCAGCAGAAACGCATAGAGGGGAACGAGCGGAGCCAGCAGGCCGACGGTGAACACCGCGGCGCTGGCGATGGGAATGACCGCATACACCAGGTTGTCCATGAGCAACGCGTAGGCGCTGATGAACTTCTGCGTCTGGCTGACGAGCGAACCGCCAAAGCGGTTCGTGTGGAATGTCATCGACTGGTTTGACAGGGAGTCGAAAGCCCGCACGGCCAGATCGTAGCTCGCCCTGATCTCAACCTTGGCGGTGAAATAGTCCTGCAGCTTGCTGCATGCCTGGCCGAGCACATTCACCCCGACGAACGCGAGCACGTAAGGTCCGAATTCCGAGAACACGTCACCGGATTCCCCGTGACCCGCACTTATGAGATCGACGATCTTGCCCACGATGAACGGATTCATGTAGGACAGGAAGAAAACGAAGCACAGCGTGGTCAGCACGGCCATGAGGAACATGGGCAGCTGAGACACGGTGGCCTGCCAGTAAAATTGCAGCGTGCGAACGGTGGTGGAGGGATTCTTCACGAGTCGCTCCCCTCCTCTTCCAAAGAGAACACGGCGCGGACCAGATATTCGACATTGCCTTGGGGACCGGTGAGGGGAGACTCAACCACCCCGGTCGAGCGAAATCCTGCCACGGAAAGCGCTTCCTCGACCTCGGTCACAGTGCGCAAGCGAACCGCCTCATCACGGACGACGCCTTTGTCCGTCTCGTCATGACGTGACTCGAACTGCGGCTTGACCAGCCCGACAAACACCGTTCCTTGACTGGAGAACCGGGCAAACACCGGCGCGAGTCCCGCCAGGCCGATAAAACTCACGTCGGCCACGATGAGGTTGAAGGGCGCACCGAGCGTCGCCGGATCGACGGACTTGACGTTCGTCCGCTCGAACACCCTGACCCGCGCATCTTGCCGAAGTTTCCAAGCGAGCTGTCCATAATTGACATCAACGCAGGTCACGCTTTGAGCCCCCGCCTGCAGGAGGCAATCGGTGAAGCCACCGGTCGACGCTCCCACGTCCAGGCACCGCAGCCCCGCAACGCTCTGATCAAACGCGCGGAGGGCGCCCTGCAGCTTGTGCCCGCCACGCGACACAAACTCTTTGCGGCCTTTCACGGCGATCGCCGCATCGGGAGCGACCATGGCCGCGGCGCTGGTTGCGTACGTGTCACCAACCTTCACCTCGTGCGCGAGCACGGCACGCAAAGCCGCATCGACGTCAGGAGCAAGGCCACGGCGTACAAGCAGGGTATCAAGTCGAATCTTTTTCATGCATGACAGTATAGCGGTTCCCTGACGACCGGCGGGACCGGCTGCAGTATCGTCATGACGCGACAACTTCTCGCCCTCATCTTGCTGACGGTCCCGCCGTCAAAAGCTTATCACCCCCACAACAACCAGGACGACAGCCAACACTGCAAGGGCCGACACGACCGCCATCACCGCCATCTCAGTGCGGGAAAGCAGTTTCGCACCTTCGGGAAGCTGGGCCTTGCGTGCGCGGGCATACACCAGGTAGCCAGGAATGTAGGCGATGCAGGACAGCAGGAGGTACTGCCATCCGCTGAGCAACGTTCCTATCACCAGAAACGCCAGCGAGAAAACACCGAGGGCTATCTGAGCGGCATTGCGCTCCCGAACAGAAATCTTCACCTGATACGCCGCGGCAAATGCCCACGTGATGATGATGGTCACCGTGCACAGCGAATAGGCGAAAGCGAAGGCATCCTGGGTGAAAAGCAAGGTCACCAAGAAAACCTGCGTGCAAAGGGCCTCCATCAACAGAGAAAACGTGGGCACATTGAATTTGTTGCGCCTGTTCCAATGCGAGGTGAGCAACCCTTCCTGCGACATGAGCGATGTGGTTTCCGTGGGAAGGATGGTGAAGGAGAGCCAGCAGCCAAATCCGGAAACCAGCATGGCGATGGACAGGAAGGCGCCGCCCCAACCAGGAGCCATGTCCTCGAACACGTAGATCATGGCAGGCGAGTCAAGGGCCGCGATCTCCGAATACGGCATATAGCCATAAGGAAGCACCGAGACACATATATACACAACCAGAACAACGACCATGCCGACGACCGTCGCCCTGCCGGATTGGGACTTGTTCTTGGCGCGCTCGGACACGACGGCGGCACCCTCCAGGCCAATGAACACGAACATCATGATGATGAGGCAGTTGACAACCTGCTCGCCCACACTTCCCAGGGAAATCGCCCCCGGCCCCATCTCTCCTGCGGCAACGGCGTTGTTGAACACGGTTCCCCAAAAATCGGCCGTGAAGATTCCCGCATTGAAGAGAAAGAGGGAGAACAGGGCGAACACCGCCAATCCCGCGACCTTCGCCACCATGATGAGCGCATTGAGGAACGACGCGCTTTCGATGCCGCGCCACACCAGCAGCGTAATGCCCCAGCAAATGGCCGAGCCCAGCAGAATTGACCCGATATTGTTCCCGGGCAGAAAATAGGGAATGAAATATCCCAGCGTCGATGCAAGTATCGTGGCAAAGGCAACGTTGCCTATCCAGGCAGACACCCAGTATCCCCAACCCGACATGAAGCCCGCCAGATTGCCGAATCCCTTCGTCGCGTAAGACGAGATGCCCTCGATCTCAGGACGTTTCGCCTTCAGGTTGCTGAAGACCAACGCAAGCGAAAAGAAGCCCGCTCCCACAATGGCCCAAGCTATGAGAGCCGGACCAGGCGCAGACACCGCTCCGATGGAGCCGGTGAGGGCGAACACCCCCGTGCCCACGCATGAGCTCACGACCAAGCCCACCAAACCAAAGAAACCGATGCCCCTCCCCTGCTTTTTCTCAGAAATATTCCCACTCATGTTTGAGAATCCTTTCAGTCAAGAATCCGCCGTCTCGGCCGAATGCATCCAGATAGCCCGAGACGCCCCTGCTCCGACCGCACTCCGGGATTCAGAGCCGACCGTGCGGCCGAAGCACCAATCTGGCAGCAGCCTACCAGCGAAGACTCAGGCAGGTGATGCTGCCGTCGATCTTGCGGAACTCGCTCATCTCGACCTCAATGATGTCGTAACCCCATCTTTCAAGCTGAGCCTTGACCGTCGGATACCCTGCAGCCATGATTATCTTGTCGTTGATGCGGACGCAGTCGGCGCCGTACGCCTCCTCATCGGGCACCTCGAAGACGTTGAACGTCCCGTTGCGATACTGCGGGGCAACCTTGAACTCGCCGCTGACGAGCAGGTTGCCGTCTTCAACGTAGGTGCCGCCCGTCTTGAGATGAAGGATGCTCGTGACGGGGACCTGCTCGGTGGTGTAGCCCCATGCAGCAAGATGCTCCGTGAATTGACGAAAGCCTTCGTCATTGGTGCGAGCCGAACGGCCCACATAATAATGGTCATCGACCATCATGACATCGCCACCCTCAAGGGTGCCGGGCGCGTCGATGCGCTTGATCTCGTCGTCTGAAAAAAACTTCCGCAGCGTCGGGATCATGAGTTCCGCTTCTTCGCGCCGCTCGTCGGTTCCGGGACGGTCGACCACCACGCCTTTCGGGGTGATGACGGCAGTGTCTTCGACAAAAACGCTGTCGGGATATTCTTCGAGTGCGGGCAGAACCGTAACCTCAACGCCCGCCTGTTTCAGTGCCTCGACATAGCCGTCATGCTGCCGAAGGGCAAGCTGGTAATCGGGGGCCCCTAAGAAGGATGAGGTGGTGATGCCGTTGATCACGGCCTCGCACGGGCGGCGGACTATTGCATGAGTGAAGTGACTTGCCATTGTCTGGTCCTTTCCTGAAGACATCTTCGCCTACGGCGCAGTGCGTCCGGTGGCATTTCAACATCTGAGCATCGACAAGGGTCCCTCGCTAGCATCTCAATTGTATACAGAATACAATTTAAGTAAAGGGTCGATTAACAAAGGGAATGTTTGTATAATAAATAGGTTGTGAACTGGAAGTTCAGGAAGCTTTTAGAAGAAATTTGCCTTTCGATGCACGCTGGTATAGTATTTTGTGCATATTTATTACTCTTCTTTATAAAATGTAAGATTGTATACAAAATGCAACCGGAGCAATCATGCGACAGAATCAATACGTTCCCCTCAAAGAGCGCGTCCGAGAATACCTCATGCGAAAAATAGAAGAGGGCGAACTCAAAGAGGGCGACAAGATTGTCGAGCTGAACGTCTGCGACGAACTCGGCATCAGCAGAACCCCCGTGCGGGAGGCCCTCAACCAGCTGTCGGCAGACGGCTATCTGGAAAACGTTCCTCGCAAAGGCTTCAGGGTGAAGGGGTTCAACGAGGAATCTGCCGGATACATCTTCGAGATCATTGGGCCGCTTGACGGACGGGCCGCGCTCCTCGCCCTGCCCAACATGGACAAAGGCGATATAGCACAGCTCAAATTCCTGTGCGCGTCGATGGACATCGCCTTGGAAAGCTCGCTCTACGACCGCTATGACGACCTGCAGCAGGAGTTTCATTTTTTGTATATCGACAAATGCGACAATCCCAAGCTCTCATCGCTTCTCCATGAGCTCTGGCGCTACTTCTCAAAGGCATCTTATTCAATCGAGGAAGATCGAGAGGCAGTTGCGAATCTCAAGCTCGCAAACGAAGAGCACCGGGAAATTGTCGCCCTTTTCGAGGCAAACGATGGCCTGGCGTTGCAGGACTACCTCCGCGACGTGCACTGGAAGCTGGAAAACGCCAAGTATGCGACATGGCACTAAGATCGTCCTGATTGTCTCAAGCGGATCGCATCCATCAGGAAGATGCTTGTTGACGGAATCCCTCCAACTCATTACCATATCAAAGTGATTTAATGTAATAGGTTTCATAGACTTAATGCTGCAGGGAACAGAGCGAGCCCGACATCAGACCGAATGGATGTCTCCCATGTTTTCATCCAGGCGCACCAGCATCGAAATCCCCGAAAGCTCCTGGCGGGGAAATCGTCGCATGTTTGCCTGCATGGCGTTGGCAATCACCCTCTTCTTCACCGTTTTTCTCTGCCATCTCATCAATTCCATGGAGTCCTGCTATGACGCCGGCACCGCGCTTGCGGTATGCGTGATTGCTGTGGCCATCATCTCAGAGGCAGTGGCGCTCGCCAGCACTACGCCGTTCCACAAACCGAGCGCGACCGCGATTTTCACGAGGACGCCCGCAGTGCGACGATTCGGCATCTACGGGCTGTCGCCGCCCCACATGCGGCAAGCCTCTTTCCTGACTCCTCTGAGAATCTGATAGCGAGACGCTCTCGGACCGGCAGACCGATTGCCTTCAATTCAGGGCAATTCATCCGCATGCCACCTTTGAACATCATGTCGTCTCCCTATTGCATTGGAGAGAGGAACTATACTATGACGCATTACATGGAGCTCCTGCAGGCCAATCAGCCTTGGAATTTGATTCTCTTCATGGCGATTCCGGTGATTATCGCCGAAACGATCGCCATCACTGAATTTTTCATCCTGCTGAAAAAACCAACTGAGGGCGGCCTGTGGCAGACAAACCGCATAGCAAGCCTCATCGCCGGCCCCTATTTTCTGGTGGTATTTGTCTACCTATTCGTCACCGCAGTCGTACCCCTGACAATAAACGGAGAGTGGAGAGGCCCGCTCGACGTCATTGCGGTGGGATTCTACCTTCTCGGTGTCGTTCCCTATGGTGCTCTCACGCTGATTGAGCTGAACGTCCTCGGGAAAGGGCTGCCTCTGGATCGCCGGTTGCGACTGCATGCCATCTTCATCTCGATCTTTCTTGTGGTTGCCCATGTCGCCATGATTGTCAGCATGCTTGACCCAGCGCTGGCAGAGTCCTCGTCCGCAGCGGCAAGCCAAGGCATGAGCATGTAGCGCGCACGAAAGACCCCCGGCAAGGAAAATCCAGAATCCCTTTGACCAACTTCAGCGGACCATGTGACGAGCCTCGCGCTCGCTGCATGGTCCCCGTTCCTTTTGTCGCCGGCTGCGCATGCCGATCGGTCGCAAACCGCCTCTTTCCCTGATGGCCAAGCCGTGCCAGGACTGCTCAAAGGACATCGATTCTGAAGCAAAGTCAGCTCGAGAACTTCCCTTATTAATACTTCTCACACATTTTTTGAATAATCCAACAACATCCCTCCATCAAACTCCCTTCTAGCACAGCCCACCTTCGGAAGCGAAAGAGGAAAGCGAAGGACTGGAAGGAAGTCGCCATGACGAAAACAAGAAGACACCTGGATGACTTCAGGGGATCCACACCCACGGGTCCGGCCCAAGAATATGAAGGCGCTGCCGTTCTTGCCCCATCGACGGCCGCGACAAGAACGGTGATCGATTCGCCCTGGACTGTTCCGACAAAAAATGACGACGAAACGCCCGAGAGAACGTTTAGACGGGCGACGAATGCGTTTTGGGAGAACGGCGAAGGATCACGCGAGCACGTCAGAGCGAACAAGATTGCCCCTGTCGTAAACTGCACCGAGAAGGGGGATGATGCCACAAAGAGAAAGCCCCTTGACGACGCTTCGTGCATAAAGATGGGCATGGACAACACGTTCTGGGTGTTTGTCCTTGGCAGCGTCCTGGGACTTGCGCTTGAGACGCTTTACGTCTTGGCCTTGCAGGGCAAATTCGAGGACAGGGCAGGCCTCTTGTTCGGCCCCTTCTCACCCTTGTATGGATGTGCCGCGGTGATATTGACCCTCCTGGGAGACGGGATGAAAGACCGTCCCATTATTATCATCTTTGCGATATGCGCCCTCGTGGGAGGTTCCCTGGAATACATTACAAGCTGGTTCCTTCAAACAGCCTTCGGAATTGCGGCATGGGACTATACCGGATCGTGGCTCTCGATTGACGGACGAACGAACGGCTCCTTCATGATTCTCTGGGGATTGCTGGGACTCGCATGGACAAAGGTCCTGATTCCCTTTATTGCGCGATACGGCATGCCTGCGATCAAGAAAATCGACCACCGTTTCACGTTGGCCTGCACGGCCTTCATGATCGTCGACATTGCGCTCACCGTGAGCGCAATCGATTGTTGGTTCATGAGAGAATCGGGAGATGCTTCTCAAACGGGCATTCAGCTTCTCTGCGGCGAGATATTCGACAACGACTTCATGGCAAACCGTTTTCAAACCATGTCCATCGATGCCGACCTCGCCGCGCGACCGTGATCGAGAAAGGATCCGGCTCTCAAAGGACTGGCGGCCCCACCCCGAAACGGCGGCGAGCAGAAGCCCTCTGGGGTGCAATGCATGAGGGGTGACAGCTCTGGAAGAGACGCCGCCCTACGGCAGCAACAGCTGCGCGATCTGCACGGCGTTCAGGGCGGCTCCCTTACGAATCTGATCGGCGACGACCCAGAACGCCAGGCCGTGATCGACCGTCGGATCCGTGCGCAGCCGTCCAACGTAGGTCGCATCGGTTCCTGCCAGCAATCCCGGCATGGGATAGACGTTGTTCGCGGGCTCATCCATGAGCACCACGCCAGGCGCTGCCTCAAGGGCGGCGCGGGCAGCCTCGATGCCCACTTCCCCGTCGAACTCCACGTTCACCGACTCGCCATGACAACGCAGAACCGGAACACGCACGCAGGTGGCGGCCACCTTGATGCCCTCGTCCCCCATGATCTTCTTCGTCTCGACGACCATCTTCCATTCTTCCTTGGTCGAGTCATCCTCAAGGAACTTGTCGATATGGGGAATGCAGTTGAACGCGATGCGATGCTGGAACGCCTCGACGGTGAGCTCGTCCGCAGGCGTGCCCTCAAGAAACTCCCGCGTCTGGTCGTAGAGTTCCGCCATGGCTGGAGCTCCGGCGCCACTCGCCGCCTGGTAGGTGGATACGACGACGCGGGTGATGGGTGCAAGGTCGTGCAGCGGCTTCAACGCCACGACCATCTGGATGGTCGAGCAATTGGGGTTCGCGATCACTCCGGAATGCCAGCTCACGTCCTGAGGATTCACCTCCGGCACGACGAGCGGAACGTCCGCGTCCATGCGGAACGCGCTCGAGTTGTCGATCATGACGGCGCCCGCATCCACGACGGCCTGCCGCATGGCCAGCGATTGAGAGGCTCCACAGGAAAACAGCGCGATGTCCACCCCTTCAAACGCCTCGGGAGTCATCTCCTGCACGACAAGATCGCCGGCTGCAACCTGGCCACAGCCGAGAAACGGCAGCTTCTTGCCAGCCGAACGCGCGGAAGCGAGCGCCCGCACCTCACGTGCTGGGAAATCCAAGTCATGCAACACCTGCAGAAACTCGTTGCCGACCGCGCCCGTGGCACCAGCCACTGCGACCACGGGATGTGCCGGTATTTCCTTCGTCCATGCCATGGTCTATCGCCCCTTGTTCATTTTGGCCGCAATCTCTTCTGCGGAAAGCTGGGTCTCCTCGAAAACGCTGTCGGAATCCAAGCCAAATGCCTCATGCAGACAGCGCACCGCCGCCGCGGCCTGAGCGCCATCGACGACGACAGACAGGCGGATGGGAGAAGTGGAGATGGCCAGAATGTTGATCTGGTTCTCGCCCAACGTCGTGAACGCCCGGGCCGCGACTCCCGGCGAGGACTTCATGCCGGTTCCCACAAGGCTCACTTTCGCAATGCTCTCGTCAACCACATATTCGCGAGCGCTGATGTCGGGCAAGATGCGCTCGACCGTCTCACGCGCACGCTTTTCGTCGGCTCCCGGGCACGTGAAGCTGATGTCGGTGAACCCATCTTCCGAAATATTCTGGATGATCATGTCAACGCTCACCAGATTGCTGGCCAATGCGCTGAACACCTTCGCAGCAACGCCTGTCATGTCGGGCACGCCGCGAATGGTGAACTTAACCTCGGACGTGTCGTGTGCAATGCCGGTGATGACGGCTTCCTCCATCATGTCGGTCTCCTCCTTGATATACGTGCCTTCGGCATCGGAGAACGCCGAACGGGAATGGATGGTCACCTTGAACTTACGGGCAAACTCGACAGCGCGCATCTGCAGCACGCCTGCGCCCGCGCTGGACAGTTCCAGCATGTCGTCATAAGAGATTGAATCGAGTTTCCTAGCGCGAGGGCACACGCGGGGATCGGCCGTGTACACGCCGTCGACGTCGGAATATATCTCACACACATCGGCGTCCAGGCCACAGGCAATCGCCACTGCGGTGGTGTCGGAACCGCCGCGGCCCAACGTGGTGATGTCGCCCGTGGGGTCGATGCCTTGGAAGCCCGCGACCACGGCGATCACTCCCTTGCCAAGTGCGTCCATGATGCGCTCGTTGTGCACCTTCACGATCTTGGCCTTCGCGTGGGCACCATCGGTCTCTATGCCAGCCTGGCGGCCGGTGAAGCTCATGGCCTTGTAGCCGCGCGCCTCGATGGCCATGGCAAGCAGCGTCATGGACACCTGCTCCCCCGTCGACAGCAGACGATCCATCTCGCGGGAAGGAGGGTTCTCGTTGAGGGCGCGAGCAAGCCCGACGAGCTCGTCGGTCGTCTTGCCCATGGCGGACACCACGGCCACAACGTCGTGGCCTGCTTGCTTTCGCGCAATGAGCTTCTTCGCAACCATTTGGATGCGTTCGGGAGAGGCGACGGACGTGCCTCCGAATTTGCATACGATTAACGACATGCTGCTCTTTCTGATATGCGGTGAATCCAGTCGATAATCCACTATAGCAAACATGCCCCTGTCCTGCCGGCGCGAACGTCACCATCAGGCACGATTTTCACAACCAAAGCGAAAGGAAGAAATACTATGAAAGAGCGGCATTGCATGCAGACAAATGCTTGGCGAATTTTATACTTTGCTGCGAATTTCCCCAAACATCAAAATGACGTTTTTCTGCACTTCCCAAAAAAAGCGTGCGGACCGGCATTGCGTTTCACGCGCCGATCCGACATTGCCTATTTATTACGTTATTTCAAGAGTTCGTGCGCCTCACTCGCGGCCGTGCGGCCACCGTTGATGCATTCGGCACTCGCAGAGCCTGGCACATCTATGGGATACACGTCGCGATATAGCATCATGCTGTCCAGGCCGATA
>JAEZDJ010000056.1 GCA_023429565.1 Actinomycetes bacterium | reverse complement strand
GATTTTTTCCCTTGCGAAAACGTACCGGACACTCGGGCCTAAGGGCCCTCGCGCCCGTCATGGGATTTGCTTGTAAGACCAAGTGCAGCTTTAAAGACAGAACCTGCAATAAAGAATTCAAACTCCGAAACCATGCCGAAATCCTTTGCCCTGAGGAAAATAGGCGGCAGGCCATTTCCCATGTGGTATACTAATGCAGCTTGTCGGGAAACCCCGATGGGCGTACAGTAACTGCAGGCCCCCGAGACATGTTTTATTGCACAGCTGAGCGCGCAAGCTTTTGCATTAGCGAACATGGTGTGTGAAGCAATCAATCATGACGAAGGGTCCCCGGATTGAAGGTTTGAAAGGGGTCCGTTTTGACCGACATTAAAAACACGTCTGTCATCGAATTCGAAGACATCTCTGACGAGCAGATGAACGAGATGATCGACGGTACGCTGACCGAGTTCGACGAGGGCGATCTCGTCGACGGCACCATCGTCAAGATTGAGCACGATGAGGTGCTCGTGGACATCGGGTTCAAGAGCGAGGGCGTCATTCCCTCCCGTGAGCTGTCCATTCGCAAAGACGCCGATCCGGCCGACATCGTCAGCCTGGGCGAGAAGATTGAGGCCTTGGTTCTTCAGAAGGAAGACAAGGACGGCCGTCTGATCCTTTCCAAGAAGCGTGCCGAGTACGAGCGTGCATGGATTCGCGTCGAAGAGAAGTTCAAGGCCGGCGAAGTGGTCACGGGCGAAGTCATCGAAGTCGTCAAGGGCGGTCTTATCCTCGACATCGGTCTCCGAGGCTTCCTGCCTGCGTCTTTGGTTGACCTCCGTCGTGTCAAAGACCTTGACATGTACCTCAACACCGAAATCGAAGCTCGCGTCATCGAGATGGACCGCAACCGCAACAACGTTGTCCTGTCCCGCCGCGTGCTGCTGGAGGAGGGCCGCAAGAACGAGCGTGCCGAGATCCTTGCCAAGCTGAGCAAGGGCATGCGCCTGAAGGGCACCGTTTCCTCGATCGTCGATTTCGGCGCATTCGTCGATCTGGGCGGCATCGACGGCCTGGTGCACATCTCCGAGCTGTCATGGAACCACGTCAACCATCCGTCAGAAGTCGTCAAAGTTGGCGACGAGGTGGAGGTCGAGGTCTTGGATGTCGATTTGCAGCGCGAGCGCATCTCCCTTGGTCTCAAGCAGACCACGGAAGATCCGTGGATCAAGCTTGTCGAATCGTATCCGGTCGGCACCATCGTCGACGGCAAGGTGACCAAGATCGTTCCGTTTGGCGCATTCATCGAGCTGGGTCAGTCCATCGAAGGCCTGGTTCATATTTCTGAGATGTCTTCGCGTCACATCGACACCCCGGCTCAGGTCGTTAAAGTTGGCAACGAGGTGAAGGTCAAGGTCATGGAGATCAACCCGGAGCGTCGTCGAATCTCCCTGTCCATGAAGGCTGCTGCTGAAGACCTCGGCTTTGAGATCGAGGTTGACGAGAGCATTCAGGTCGAGGAAAAGCCGGCCAAGAAAAAGGCCGACAAGCCGAAGGAAGAGACGCCCGCTGCTGAAGTTGCGGCAGAGTAGCCCTCATCTTTCATCGCGTCATGACAAAGGGGACCGGCATGAGAATGCCGGGCCCCTTTTCGTTGGCCGCAATGCCGTGCGGCACCCTCTGCCGAAGGGTTGAATCGACCGTTTTAAGCCAGCACGGTTTCTGTGGCCGGTTCCGCAGTCGGAGCGTCCAGGGTGTCCTCATGTAGTGGCAGCAAAGGGGCAATGGCGCTCTGGATGAGGTTGAGATAGGCGGTTGAGCCGTCTTCGGTCAAATGAGTGCCGTCGCCGTCGAAGTACTCGTCATGGCCGCCGCTCTGCTCGTGCCAATCAATCAGGCTGACATTGCCGTGCCGGTCAGCTGCTGCGGCGAGCGCGTCATTGGTGGTTTGCGCCCAATTCTGAGGGCTGCGCGTGTTCACGAGGAAAATATGCTTGTCTTCCCCCACGTCGGCAATGAGGTCGTCCAGCTGTTCGTCGGTGGCGGGTCCGTTGGTGCCAAGGGCGAACACGACGACGTTTCCCACAAGGTTTTGGCTCGCATAGTGGTCGTATATGCTTCCGCCGTCATAAAGCTGGCGATTGACCGCCGCGTCTATGGCTTCGTGGGGGAACATCTTTTCGAAATCAGGGACGGTCCTTACCGAGACGGAATCGCCAATCATCAGGACGTCAAGTTTCGTTTTCTCGGACCCTTCCTCCGCGTGGCCGGGAAGGAATGAGGAGGGTGGAGCGTCGAGGTTTTGAGAGCGGTGCGGTTCTTCCTGCTGAAGCAGGTCGGCTCCTTCCACGGCAGAGGTTGGCGGCACGAGGGCCAGTCCGCCGAGGGCAACGAGGGCCACAAGAGCCATTGCCGCAGAAGGCAAGGCGTGGCTCTGAAGCCAGCGGGGCATCGACACGGTTCCCGACCGAATGCCCTTGGCTAAGTGGCCAAGGGCTCCGTGCCTGATGGGATTATCGATGAAGCGATAGGAGAAGGCTGCGCATGCAAACACGACAGCCACCTGCAGCAAGGAAAGCCACCAAGGAGCTTCTCCGGTGAAGGTGCGCGGATTCATGAGCAGCAGGAGGGGGAAATGCCAGAGGTAAATGCCATAGCTGCGTTTGCCTATCCATACAAGCGGCATGATGCCGGCGGCCCGCCCGAGCAGGCTGGCTGGATGCACGACCACGGCGATGACGACGGCTGTCAGGATGGACGCGAGAAGAATTCCTCCACGATAGAGGAAGGGGGAGAATCCGTCTGCGACCGCAATGAGAGCCAGAAGACCGAGAAGCGAGCCCATGCCGATGCCGTCGAACGCCAGCCGTTCCTTTTTCCCCAGCTGCACGCCGCTTTTTGCCCCGAGGAGGTGGGAGGGCCAGACAAAGGCAAGCCATGCCCCTATGAGAAGCGAGAACGCGCGCGTGTCGGTGCCGTAATAGACGCGGCTTGGATCGACTGACGGGTTGTAAAGAACTGCCATTTCAATGGCTGAGAGCAAGGCGACCGCGAGCGTGGCCGTGCTGAGGGTGCTCCGCTTGACTCCTTTCCTGAGGCCGAGAAAAAGAATGACCGGCCATATGAGATAGAACTGTTCCTCGATGGCCAGCGACCAGAAGTGAGTGAGAGGGGAGGGAGCTCCCAAGGCTTCGAAGTATGAGGCGTCGTGGAATATCTGCCACCAATTGTTGTAAAAGAAAAGGGAAGGCACCACCTCGTCGCGCATCTTCGTGAGCATGCTGTGATCAAGGAGGGTGCAAAGCGCCGCCGTGCATGCGATGACGAAAACGATGGCAGGCACGAGCCGTCTGATGCGACGCAGCCAGAATTGCGGCAGGTCGATTTTTGAGGTGCCGTCGTACTCGACAAGCAGCAGGCTTGTGATGAGGTATCCCGAAAGCACAAAGAACACCGTGACGCCGAGCAGTCCCCCGACGGCCCAAGGCATCTTCATATGATAGGCAATGACTGCGAGCACGGCGAGTGCCCTCAACCCGTCGAGGGCGGGTATATAACGGGATTTTGACCCCGGCGTGTGCGACGGCTTCTTTTCGGTTCCGGTATGTTGCAGAGAAGACACAGCAAGCGATTATAGCAGCCTTCTCATTGGCGGCCTGCCGCAGTGACATTTGGGCTGTGTACCGTTACGCATCCTCGCGTGTCGAGCGGTTCCGGGCGTTGGCGGAGGATTTCGACGAACCCGTCCTTCCCCTGACATCAAACTGATGCGTTACAAGGGCAAAACTCCAACATGGATGAGGAATGTTCCGTGTATCATGGAGTTTGATGACGGATCTACGTCACGAACTTCGGGTCTTTGTGTGCAGCGACCTTGGTCGGGGCTGCACCAGCGAGTCTTATTTTTGCAGGGGAAAGCCGTCGCGTTCGGTGGCGACATGGTCGAGGAGGCAGTGGAGGCATGGAGAAGCTGTTTATTATCGGGGGTATGGGCGCAGGAAAATCAACGGCTCGCAAGGCGCTTGTCAGCCAAGGGCTTCCGTTCATCGACCTTGATCAAGTTGGCCATGAGATTCTGGAATGGGACACCGTCAAATCAGAGCTTTCCGAGACGTTCGGCGAAGACATCCTCAATGAACAGGGAGAGATTGAGCGCAGCGCGCTCGCGCGGAAAGCCTTCGCGAATGCTGCCGAGACGCGCAAGCTCAACCGCATAACTATGCCCCGCATAGAGGAGGCGTATACGGACAAGGTCGCGGAGCTTGAGGCTGCGGGCAATGAGGCGGTGGTTGTCGAGTGCTCCGTTTTCAGGAACCGCCAATCTTCCCTTGCCTATTCGGCAGACGTGGTCATTGCCGTTCTGGCTCCCATCGACCAACGAATCGAGCGTGCCGTCGCAGCCGGTTGGTCTGAGGATGACGTGCGCCTTCGCATCTCCCGTCAAATCACCGACGCAGACCGCATTGAGGCTGCCGACGTCGTGTTCAACAACGACAAAACAACGGACGATTTGCGCGATCAGGTTGTGTCCTGGTGGGGGAGCTATCGGACGCAGGAGGCCTAGCCCAAGGCGTCAGGCCTGTGCCGAGTTGGCATTTTCCTCGGGAGGTGCTAGACTGACGGCTTGAAACGCCCGGGTTGCTTTTCGGCGCACGGTTGCTGAACGCGGATGAAGCGCCGGGTCGTCTTCTGGATCGTTTGGTCGATCGTTCATTGGCCATGAGCACCGGTTTTGACCGTGTTTTGAGGAGAAAGACACATGAAGCACTAGCGATTGCCTTTTATGGCACCCCATGAACCAGACACTGTCCCCGTGTCGCAGTTGGGTGCGCAATCGCAAGGTGTGTTTCCTGCAATTCCTGCAACGCGTTTCCCGCTGCGCCTCTGATTCGAAGGAGGCCGCTTGTGATCCTTTCCATAAGCAATCTCTCATACTTTTACGACGGTTCGTCGCTGCCGGCGCTTGCCGGGGTGTCGGCCACGTTTGCGGAAGGGTGGACCGGCATCGTCGGCACCAATGGTGCCGGGAAAAGCACCTTGCTTCGCTTGGCATGCGGTGCTCTGACGCCTGATGGAGGAAGCGTCACTCCCCGGCCTGCGGGAGCGTACTGCGCCCAGTCCACCGAGCGGGCGCCGCAAAATTTGGAAGACTTTGCCCTGGACTACTCGCCCGATGCCGTTCGTCTTCGCGCGACGCTTGGTCTGGATGACGAATGGCCCTGGCGTTTCGAAACGCTTTCTCCTGGTGAACGGAAACGTTTGCAGATTGCGTGCGCCCTCTGGCAGAGGCCTCCCGTGCTTGCGCTCGACGAGCCGACGAACCACCTTGATGTCACGACCCGGCATCTTCTGTTGGACGCGCTCAAGGCCTATCACGGAGTGGGCCTGCTGGTGTCGCACGACCGCTTTTTCATCGATGAGCTTGCGTACCAGTGCTGCTTTCTCGACGAGGGTGCGGCCGTGGTTATTCCCGGCGGATACACCCAGGCCAAGACGCAGCAAGATCGGGAGCGCAAAGCTGTGGCGTCCGAGCGCCGTCGGGCTCGCGAAGAAGTCCTTCGTGTAGGTGCGGAAAGTGCGCGAAGGAAGGCTGAGGCGGATCGGGCTGCCTCGCGGAGGTCTGCTCGCCATCTGGATAAAGGCGACCGAGACGGTCGGGCCCGCATCAGGCTGGCTGTGGTGAGCGGCCAGGACGGCAAAGCGGGCTTGCTGTCTGCTCAAATGGGCAAGAAGATGGAGGATGCACAGGAAAGGCTTGCGAGAGCCTCTGTGAAGAGAGTGTACGATGGCGCTCTCGAGCTGCATGCGAGGCCTGCGGACCGCAAGGTGTTGGTGAGAGAGCCCGCGGGCTGCCTTTCTTTGGGAAAGGGGCGGATTCTGAAGTATCCGGCCGTCGCTCTGGGAAACCGTGATCGCGTTGGGCTTCGGGGCTGCAATGGCGTGGGGAAGTCGAAGTTTCTCAACCACCTGCTGACTGGTTCATCCGAGGGGCAAGGTGTCATTTCGATTCCTCAGGAAATGGACTCTGCCCAGGGCAGATCGGTGCTTGAAGGTCTGAGGGGGATGTCTCAGGGGGAACGGGGGCATGTCCTGTCCATCGTGGCCCGGCTCAACTCGTCGCCTGACCGCATCTTGGCGGGTGACGAGTTGAGCCCGGGAGAGCTGCGCAAGGTGATGCTGGCTTGCGGGCTGCTGGGAGAACCTCATCTCATCGTTATGGACGAGCCGACCAACCACCTGGACATCCATTCGATCGAGGCCTTGCAGGACGTGCTGGGCTCCTGCGACTGCGCACTCGTCCTGGTGTCGCATGACGAGCGGTTCCTCGATGCCCTGACTGACATCACGTGGGCGTTTGAAGAGGAAACGCAGAGGCGGGTGCGCGGCAATGTTTCCTTGACGGTGAGCCTGCGATGAACGATGGAGCTTGGACGGTGGTCCATGCCGAAAGGAAAATTCTGCTGTTACCCCAATGAGGCCAGCGAATATGTCTGGACTTGATGTGCCGAACTTCATTATGATGTCCTTTTTACGAACATCCGTTCATAGCATCAAGCCTATGCTAGACTTGTTTGCCTACCTATGCAAAGGAGGAGTGCTCAGTGCATCTTTCTAATTTAGAAGGCATGGAGATGGAGGGCAAGCTGCCTGACACAA
The DNA here is from genome assembly GCA_023429565.1 of Actinomycetes bacterium. Taxonomy (GTDB): domain Bacteria; phylum Actinomycetota; class Coriobacteriia; order Coriobacteriales; family Eggerthellaceae; genus JAEWQO01. The sequence continues at coordinate 15,816 of JAEZDJ010000056.1, read as the reverse complement.
GGCTTTCCTCAACGCCGCTTGAGGTGATTTCGCCCTATGAGCCTGCGGGCGACCAGCCGCAGGCCATCGAGAAGCTCACTCGTGGCGTCGAAGAAGGCTTGCGCTATCAGACGCTTCTCGGAGTGACGGGATCGGGCAAGACGTTCACCATGGCCAAGACCATCGAGGCTGTTCAAAAACCGACATTGGTCATGGCTCCCAACAAGACGCTGGCGGCTCAGCTGGCGGGCGAGCTCAAGGAGTTCTTTCCCAACAATTCCGTCGTGTATTTTGTTTCTTACTACGACTACTACCAGCCCGAGGCTTATGTCCCCTCGTCGGACACGTTCATCGAAAAGGATGCCTCCATCAATGAAGAGGTTGAAAAACTTCGTCATGCGGCCACGTCGGCCCTGCTCTCACGACGTGACTGCATCGTTGTTGCGTCGGTGTCCTGCATCTACGGCATCGGCTCGCCTATGGATTACGCGGGGATGGCCGTGTTCGTGGACAAGCAGAAGGAAATGGATCGTGACGATGTTATCCATGAGCTCATCGACATCCAGTACGATCGCAACGATTATGAGCTCAAACGCGGTACGTTTCGCGTGCGTGGCGATGCATTGGATGTGTTTCCCCCCTATGCGGACAATCCGTTGCGCGTTGAGTTTTGGGGAGACGAGATAGAGAGCATCACCGAGGTCGACAACCTTACCGGCGAGGTGCTGAACAGCTATGAGGCATTGCCCATCTGGCCGGCTTCGCATTATGTGACGGCGCGTCCGAAGATGGATCGCGCGCTGGGGACCATCAGGGACGAATTGCGAGATCGCCTGCAGCAGTTTAAGGAAGAAGGCAAGCTTCTGGAAGCTCAGCGATTGGAGATGCGGGTTAACTACGACTTGGAGATGATGGAGACCATGGGGTTCTGCTCCGGCATAGAGAACTACTCCCGACATCTTGACGGTCGGTCTCCCGGCGAGCCTCCCTATACGCTCATCGACTACTTTCCCAAAGACTTCCTCTGCATCATCGACGAGAGCCATGTGACGGTGCCTCAGATCCGCGGCATGCACGAGGGGGACCGCTCACGCAAGGTAACGCTGGCCGAACATGGCTTCCGGTTGCCCAGTTGCCTTGACAACAGGCCCCTTCGCTTTGATGAGTTTGAGGAGCGGGTGCCGCAGTTCATCTATGTGTCCGCGACGCCGGGAGATTATGAGCAGAAGGTCAGCCAGCAGCAGGTTGAGCAAATCATCCGTCCGACGGGCCTGCTCGATCCAGAGATCGTCGTGCGTGCCAGCGCTTCCCAGATCGATGACATCATCGACGAGGCGAAGGATCGGGCGGCACGTGACGAGCGCGTTCTCATCACCACCCTGACGAAGAAGATGGCGGAAGACCTGACGGACCACTTGCTCGATCAGGGTGTCAAGGCACGCTACATGCACTCTGACATCGCGACTCTTGAACGGATCGAGATATTGAGGGAGTTGCGCCAAGGCAAGTTCGATGTGTTGGTTGGCATCAATCTGCTGCGCGAAGGCCTTGACCTTCCCGAAGTGTCCCTCGTGGCCATCTTGGATGCCGACAAGGAAGGATTCCTGCGCAACCACCGCTCGCTCATCCAGACCATCGGCCGTGCCGCCCGAAACGTTTCAGGTCAGGTCATTATGTATGCCGACAGAGTCACTGACTCCATGCGCCTGGCCATCGACGAGACGAGACGCCGCCGTGCCATTCAAACGACGTTCAACGAAGAGCATGGCATAGAGCCTCAGACCATTCGCAAGGCCATCAACGACATCATGGGCTACGTGCAGGACACCGTGGGCACCACGACGGCGGAGCAGGTTAACAAGGAGCTCGCGGAGCTTTCTCGCGAAGAGGTGCTTCGCATCATCGGCTCCATGGAAGACGATATGGCAACTGCATCCCAGGACATGGACTTCGAGGAAGCCGCGCGATTGCGAGACCAGGTGGTGAAGCTTCGCATGCAGGTGGACGGCTCGAGCGAGGGCGATGTGCTGGCCAATCTCAAAAAAGGCGCCCGAAAGGGCAGCGCTTACGGCAACCGCAAGAATGCGGCATATGGCAGCAGCAGAAGGTCGTGAGAATTGAGCCTCCATGTGTTCTCAATGCATCGAGGCTCAATTGTTTGTTCGAAATGAAACGCACGTGCTCGTTTGTCTGTCGACTGCGTCTGGCCCATTGTTTGCTTAGAGAAACGCCGATTAGCTCGGCATGCCGTCCAGCCGGCCGGTTTCCCGCTGGATCAGGCTCAGAAATCCTCGGCGTTCTGCCAGCACGCCTGCGGTTTCTTCGCCCGCCCAGCAAGAAGCGGGCTCGCCCGGCCGACGACCCCGCTTTAATCAGCGCTTCCCTAGACGCTTTCCTCGGCGGTCTCTGGTGATCCCGAGATCGTTGGCTTTTCTTGATCGAGCGATCTCACGCTTCTCGGAAGATAGAGCAGGAGCCCCAGGGCAAGGCAGATAAATCCATCTACGACGAAAAAAGCTGCGACACCTATGGCTTCGGCCGTGATTCCTCCCAGAGCGATGCCTATTGGAGAGGCGAGGCCGATGGCTGCCATGGCAAGCCCGAGCACGCGTCCCGTCTTCTCCTCCGGTATGTTTCGCTGTATGAGGGTGACAAGAGGTCCGTTGAACCATGCGCAAGCCAAGGCCATGACGGCGCAGAGCGAGACGAAGGTTGGGAACATGTCCGGTGTCAAAAACCCGCAAGCCGCCGTCGTGGCACCAACGATGATCGCCGCAATCGCGATGAGGCCTGCGAGCCGTTTGCCGCCTCCCCAAATCATGAGAATGACGGATCCGACGACCATGCCTCCCCCGAATGCCGCCTCGACGATGGATGCCATGTAACCGTCACCGCTGAAATGATCGTAGGTCATCAGGGGAAAGATGGCACCGAGCGGGGCGAACGTTATCATGCCGATCGTGATGCCGACGATGAGCACCACGAGCCCCCGATGGGAGGACAGCGCTTTCCATCCGTCGTGAAGGTTGGAAAGCACGTGCTGGTTTTCTGCTTCTTTGTCGACCACCGTGGGAATCTTCGCCAAGGCAAGGCCTGCCACGGCAGCCAGCGCACCGGCGAAATCGAGGAACATCACCGAATGAAATCCGATGGTGGTGTAGAGAAAGATGCCGAACGCCGGTGCTCCGATGGAGGCAATGCTCATGAGCAGCTGATCGAGCGTGTTGATGCGCAGCAGGTGCTTCTCGGGCACGAGCAGCGGCATGGCCGCCATCATCGCTGGCCCATGAAAGGCCTGGCCGATGCTTCGAACGACAATCAATATCATGAGCAGCGCAAACGAGGTCTGCCCAAGCAGGATGGCGATGCCCAGTCCAAGGGACACGATGCCGACGCTCATGTCGGCGACGATCATGACGGTTTTTCGATTGTATTTGTCAGCAATGACGCCGCCAAAGGGGGAGAGCAGTCCCTGCGGCAGGTAGGCGCAGATGCTCGCGGCTGCCAGCATGAGGGCGCTGCCGGTTGTCTCGGTAATGTACCAGACCACCGCATAGCCTGCAGCATAGCTGGTTATCATAGACACGGCCTGTCCGGTCCAAATGGTGGCAATGATGATGAGCCATCTTTTGGGAAGCGGGCGCCCAGCGGCGCTTAAGGTTGCGAGGGGTTCGTCCATGCGGGTGGTGCTCCTTCGAATGTCGATACGGCAAAGGATGGGGTTGATCATCCGACGCGGGCGGTTGGAATCTAATAATTTACTCGATGAGAAACCTGATGTCGAGGTCTACTGCGGTATCTATTCCCGCAATTGATCCATTGTTGGTGTATTGCCAGATGGTAAAGTCAAACTGAGCCGTGGGCACAGCGACGTCGTATTCGGCAAGCCAGCGGGGGCGATCGTCCAGCGTGTCTCCTTCAAAGCGAGCGATGTCTTGTTTATTGCCATAGACCATGGTCTCATAGCCAGCAGCTTCGAGGCGTTCGCAGAAGGCCCGAGCACAGACGGCGAGGTCTTCGCCGGCCAGCTGGTTGGCGCGTCCGGCGGAATCGGCTACGGATTCGTGGTCGTACGCGATGGGGAGGTCAACCTGCCGTCCCGCAAGCTGTTCGAGAACAAGGTCGGCTTCTTCCCGGGCCTCATCCGCCGATAGGGCTTGAGAGAAGAAATACGCTCCGGTCTCGAGTCCCGCCGCGGCGGCACCGTCGATGTTTTGAGCAAATAGCTCGTCGACGGAGAGGGTTCCCTCCGTGTAGCCACGATTTCCCACACGGACGATGGCGAAATCAATGCCGTCGTCGGCAACCGCTTGCCAGTCGATGGAGCCTTGATGGCTGGAAACGTCCACGCCCATTTGAGACCGCAAATCCCCGCCCTCGTAATAGGCGAGACGGTCGCCCGTTCGTTCAAGGCCAGACCAATCATAGGGACTGGTGTACGCCTCGGGCGTTTCGTCGATCTTTTGGCAGGCGGGAAGGATGAGCGCAACGCAGGCTGTCATGAGAACGAGCGCAACGAGAGCCGCACGACGCAGGCGTCGCACGGACGGGAAGGGCGATGCCGCTCGAACAGCTTGCTTTCCAGTGTCCATGGATGTCATGCTATCAAAAGGTCCGCTGCCGGCATTCGGCGGCGGGGGATAACCATAAAACTCAGAAGACACAGCGTCATGGCTGGCTGGGGGCTCTCTCGTGTGTGCGAGGACGAGATTCGGGGCTGTTGAGAATATGACGCGCGTCCGCTTTATCGAGGTAATCATAGACAACCAGTTTTTCGACGACCTGCTTCTGGCGCTCGTGAGCGAGGTCACTGTTATCGGTGAGCGCGTAGGCTGAGGGAGCGTTTGGGATGCCCGCCAGCAGCGTGGCCTCATAGGCGTCGAGCTTGGTTGCGTCCACGTCAAAATAGCCTTGGCTCGCAGCGCCGATGCCGTAGAGGCCTTCGCCGAAATAGATAGAATTCACGTACAGTTCCAGTATCTTCTGTTTGGTGAAATGCTGCTCCAAGTGAACCGCCATGAACATTTCAGCCACTTTGCGTTCCAGTGTCTGTTCCTGCGTGAAATACTGGTTCTTCGCCAGCTGTTGCGTGATGGTGCTTCCTCCTTCGACGATGGCACCGGCCTGAACGTCGTGGGCAAGCGCCCTGAGGCAGGCGATGGCATCAACTCCGGGGTGAGTGTAGAAGCGGTGATCTTCGACTGCCACGACCGCCTGCAGATACAGTTCGGGTAATGCGGCTGCGGTGACGAAGAGGGAGGTTCCCTCGATTGAAGAAGCCATCTCGTCGAGCCCTTTCGTCGAAAGGGCCTCTTGATACAGGGAGAAGCCACGTGCCGTGAAATACACAATCATCAGGGTGAAAATCAGGAGTGCGACGATGGCCATGCGTCCAATGACGCCCGCCGCGCCGAACTTGTGCGAATGGACGGGGGCTGAATATCGGACGGGCCTCGGTGCCGGAGGCGAAGCGCCGTGTCGCGTGGCGCCAGAGCGGGAGTGCGCCGTGTCGCGCGACACGGCGCTTCGCCTCCCGTCAGGCGAGCCGGTTCTTCGTGCCATGAGGCCCCTTTCGGATGCAGTTTTTTCCTGTATCCGTTATAGCAAGCGTACCTTAACGCAACCTTACCGATCGCTTGCCCCCGCCTTACATTTACAAGGGGAGATGAAGGGATGCAAACTCGAAACCTTAAGTGAACATGGTTGCGTCTCGTCAAGGTTCAGCTATCTGGTATGACGGCGCAATCATGATAGATGCGGCATGCTGGAATATTCAGAACTCCCGCTTGCGGTACATGCGAGATGCAATGTGTGCTGAAGCGAGATAGAATGCTGCCGAAATGCAGAGTAGGGCGCCTGACAGCGTGAGTGCACCCTCCAGTGTGGAAACGGTAGACGACAGATATCTGACGAGAGGCATGAAGGGTGTGATGTCGATCATGGTTCGGAGGTTGAAAAGGAGTGTGGTTCCAGCCATGCCTGCTGCGAGAATATAGCGAATGGATCTCGTCATTCCAAAGCGGGCGACAAGGGGGAGGATGAGGCCCGTTAACACGAACGAAAATACAAGAGGGCTCGCGACGCAGAGCGTAAAGGCGGAGGAATCGAATTCCTCAGGACGAAAAGCAGATTGGGCGAGAACTGGCGCATATTGGATTGCAACGCTGGCTGTAAGATAAATGAACGCGCAGAGAGCAGTACTCGTGAGGCAGACGACAGCCAAGGTCGCGTAACGTCCGAACACGATGTTGCGGCGGGAGAGGGGCAGCGCGAGTCGGAATGCCTCCCAGCCATTGCGATCGTCGTACATCACAAGCGTTGACAGCAAGGCGAGTGGAGTGATGCTGCCTCCGAAAACGATGACCAAAGGCGTGTTCCTCATCAGGAACGATGCTATTGCGACACAAAGAACGAGAAGCACGAAAAAGCGTCGGAGATAGTTTGAAGTCATCATCAGGTCCGAAAGCAGCATTGTTCTCATGACTCTTCCTCTCTTCAGAATTCCCGCCTTTGATACAGCTTGATTGACAGGATTCCGGAGAGCGTGTAGACGATGCCGCTGCCCACCAGTGTCACGGCGGCCATGCCAATCACTCCGGCGGGGGTTTGGCTCCATGTTTCCAGGTTTGCCAGCAGCTGGGGTGCCGATTCGTTGCCGCCGCTGCTGAAGGCGAAGAACACTCCGACTATGATAAGGAGCGGAACGAACCGCACGGCTTTTGTCATGCCGAAGCGGGCGACAAGGGGCAGGATGACGGACAGCATGAGCATGCCGATGGCAAGGGCCACGGCGCTCACCATCATGACCGGCTCCCACGAAAGGCCTGCCGTCAGGTTCGTCAGCTGGGGAACCGTTGGCAGGACGGTTGCTGCAACGACAAGCACTGCGGTCGACAGGAGTCCCACCGCCAGCCCGAAAAGAGTGATGACGGCGAGGCTTGCATACCGGCCGACCATGATGTTGGTGCGGGAGAGCGGCAGCGCAAGGCGAAACTGCTCCCAGTGATCGCGTTCGTCGAGGGACAGTATCGTAAACGCGATGGAGAACGGTATCATGACGCCGATGGCGGGAAGGGTTGCGTAGAGGCTCTGCATCGTCACAGAGATGAAGAGGCCCACGAGGATGCCAATGACCATTTGGGGCAGCAGGTATTTCTTTGCGACGAGAAGATCGGACACGACCATTGCTTTCATCGGATCTCACCTTTCAGCAGGAATGACAAATAGGCATCGATGTCGGCGCGATCGAGCGCGATATCGGGAAAGCGTGCGGCAAACGCCATTCGGTCGGGAATGAGCACGGAGATGCCGTAGCCGCTCCGTTCGTAACGCAGGGCGCCTGGTTCGAAGAAACCGCTCGCGACAATGGTTTCGAAATCAGACGTTCGGCATCGGGCGATGCCGGCAAGGTCGGTGATGGCGTCTTTTTCTACCGAGAAGGCGATGCGCCCTTTGTCGATGCACACGATGTAATCGGCTATTTTTTCCAGGTCGCTGGTGATATGGCTGGACATGAGGATGCCGTGTTCAGCCTCGTCCATGTACATGCGCAACATGTCGAGGGCCTCGTCACGAGCGAGGGGGTCAAGGCCGGCGGTGGCTTCATCGAGAATCAGGAGATCGGGGTTGTGTGCCAAGGCGCAGGCGAGCGACAGCTTCATGCCCATGCCCCGCGACAAGTCTTTCACGGTCTTGGTTGGCGGCAGTGAGAAGGCATGCAAGAGTGCCTGAAACGCCGAGGGCTTCCAGGTTTCATAGCAGGCTGCCATGAGCCTCCCGACGGCCTCGATCGACATCTCCTCGGGAAATGAGCAGGAATCGAATACTACGCCTATGCGTTGCTTGAGCTCTGCGAGACGCGATGGGGGTGCGCCAAGGACGTCTTCTCCAAACAATTGCAGGGAGCCGCTGTCTGGCCGGATGAGTCCGAGAACGGATTTGATGGTGGTTGTTTTGCCGGCGCCATTGCTGCCGATGAAGCCAACGACGGCACCGGCGGGCACGGCGAGATCGGCGCAGGACAGCGTGAAGCCGTCATAGCGTTTTTCCAGGTTCTTCACATGAAGCAAGTCGCTCATGAATCGTCACTTTCCTTGTGGATGAATAGGTCTTGCCGGTTCAGTCTTCCATGAGCAGGCCGAGCATGTCGGACAGCTCGGAAGGGTCGATTCCGGCGTTTCGAGCTTCGGCGATCGCGAGGGACAGCAATTCCTCAATACGCCGTCGGTGTTCTTCGCGCAGGAACTCTCGATTGCCTCCGGCGACGAAACTCCCCTTGCCCTGCACGGTTTCGATGAATCCCTGCGCTTCGAGGTCGGTATAGGCGCGTTTTGTCGTGATGACGCTCACGTGCAAGCTGTTTGCCAGTGAGCGCATGGAGGGAAGCTGCGTGCCTTCTCCAAGGGATCCCTCCATGATGAGGCGCTTCATCTGCGAGGAGATCTGTTCATAAATCGGCCTGTCGCTCGCGTTCGAAATGATGATGTCCAACATCGCTCCTGTTTGATTGCTCTGTCCTGGGCGTTGCGGCGCTTAGGTCGCTGGGGAATTTGGCACTGTCCTCCCCGCTGCCATTGATGGGAAGGAACGCCCCCTGCGTCATCTGAACCGCACGATATGCGCATCATGCATAATGAGTATATCGAATATATACACTATACTCATAAAGAGGGTGAAAGACAAGAGAAATGTTGCAAGGGGTATCGTGCAGGCGGGCCCTTCGATGAGGGCTCTTGCGAACAGGGCAGAGCAGGGCACAGCCAAGAGGCTTTCATCGCGATGTCTTTTCGCCGCCGCGAGAGCTTTGGAAAAGAGCCCCTCTGTTTCACATGAAATATTTGTTCTAATTTCATTTGATTGCAAGACGCTTTATGACATCGGCACGAACAGGAGGTAGTGCAAGCGTTCGGCATTCGCGCGGTAGTGCGGAAACCCAAGCCGAAAACGGGCTGTGCACGAGAAGGCGTGCGAGTGGCTCGATGCGCCGTGCTTCTACGAGAGAGACGTTCCAAGCACCCGTCGGCCAATCTGTCTGCCGGTTGCTATGATTCCAAGGGCAGGGGGGAAAGCACGGGGTTGACGTATCGTCCGCGGGTTTCCGTCTTGTTGCCATACTGGATTGCATTCACGGGGCATCGATGCAGGCAGGCGAGGCATTGGGTGCATCCTAGTTCAGCCCAGCGAGGAGTTCCCTCGATGAGTGTGACGGTGTTGGTGGGACAGAGGCCGGCGCATCGGCCGCAGCTTATGCACGTGGGCAAGGTGAAGAATTCCTGAGTGGAGCGAGGCTTTTCTTCGGTGCAGGTGAACCTTGACATGAGGATTCCGAGGGGGTTGCGATGCTCGGCGTGCGTTTCCTCGTGCGCGGCAATGCGGGGAGCGATGCTTCGGGCGGTCGCGTCGGCGCGCGCGAGCAGTTTTGCACGCTTCTCCCCCTTGGCGGGAGCGTAGAGGTAGGTGCAGTTGCCGACCGATTTCACGCTGAACGAGGCATTGAGGTTGATGCCCTGCCTGTTGAGCAGCTCCGTGCCAAAGAAGCGCGCGGCGTTGCCGACAAACGCTCCGCAGCTGAGCACGGCAAAGCAGTAGGATGGCGCAAACGTCTCCTTGTTCCCGGTGCGAAAATGCGCCCGCTTGATGAAGGCATCGATGATGGGGGGTGTCGTCCAGCCGTAGGTGGGAAACACGAAGCCTAGCTGTTCTCCCTGCTCGAGGGTAAAATCGAAGTCCTTGTACTTGTATGCGGCGCCGATATCAACCAGCAGGTCGTCCGTCGCCTTGGCGATGACTTGGGCAGCTGCGAGCGAGTTGCCGGTGCCGGTGAAATAGAAGATCATCAAGGTGCCTTTCCCGTTGGATTATGACCATGCTTCAGTATAGCAATCTTGTTCCTTTTGCCCCGTAAAGGGCCGTCATGCGTAGGGTTGCCGTTGATCGGGTGAGAACTGCTATGATGGGCGGAAAGACGAAGGGAGACACCGATGGGAAACGTGCTGTTCGTGGGGTATCCAACATGCTCGACGTCAAATAAGGCGAGGGCATGGCTTGACCGGCAGGGCATCGCCTACAGGGATCGTCATATCGTGGAAGACAATCCCACGGCTGAGGAGTTGGGCGCATGGCATAAGCTCAGCGGTCTGCCCCTGAGGCGGCTTTTCAACACGTCGGGCATGCGATATCGCGAACGCAACGTCAAGTCACTCCTCGACGGCGGCCTTTCCGACAAAGATTCCTACAAGCTGCTGGCTGAAGATGGCATGCTGGTGAAGCGGCCGATACTCGTTGGCGAGGACTTCGTTCTGTTTGGGTTCAAGGAAGCCGAATGGGAGCGTGCTTTGCTCGGTTGACGGCATCAAGCCCGGCGACCTCCCGTCGGGCTTGCCTTCTCGGGGCGGGGAGAGCCTGCCTCACTTGACGGGGGCGGTCGATCCGTCACAAAACGCCCACATGCTCCAAGGCGGCGCTTGACCCTCACGTTATGAGAGGGTCTATGCTGTCGTCCGACGGCGTGCCGGGCCCTTTCCTGCAGGAGGCGGCCGTTTGTGTAGGGCGACGAGAACAGGAAGGCGGTGCCGGCCATGGCATCTCAACACTACACGGTGAGTCAGCTGGCGAAGCTGTCCGGCATCAGCGTGCGTACGCTCCGTCATTACGACCAGATGGGATTGGTGGTTCCCCGGCGCGGTGAAAACAACTACCGCCTGTATGGTCCTGACGAGCTTGACCGACTCCAGCAGGTGCTGCTCTATCGTGAGGCCGACATGGCGCTTGCGGACATCAGGCGCCTGCTTGACGATCCCGCGTTCGATGTGGGCGAAGCGCTTTCCGAGCATCTGCGTGAACTGTTCTTTCGCCGAGATCATATCGAGAAGCTGATCGCGAGCGTCGAGAAGACGCTCGCCGCCATGAAGGGAACAAAGACGATGAACGATGAAGAGAAGTTCGAGGGATTCAAGAAGGATATCGTTGACGAGAACGAGCGTGCCTATGGAGCGGAGATACGCGGGCGTTGGGGGGATGGGGCCATCGATGCGAGCAATGCTAAGGTGTTGGGTATGGGCGAGGATCGGTACCGCGCGGTGAAGGATTTGGAAAAACGGGTCAAGGAGGCTCTCCTCTCCGGCATAGAGGAAGGCGATCCGTCTGGTCCCGAAGCCCAGCGCGCCGTTGACCTGCATCGACAGTGGCTGTGCGCATTTTGGGAGAAGGGGACCTATTCGAAGGAGACCCATTGCGGCATGGCCGAGATGTATGTGGCCGACCCACGTTTCAAGGCCTATTACGATGACGTTGCGCCAGGTGCTGCGGAATTTCTCCGCGATGCCGTCCGGGTGTACTGCTCGTAGCGCTCCTTCGGCCATGTGCGGCCTGTGTCAGGCAATGACGCGTGCAGGTCGCAAGGAATGAGCTCTGGGTGGCGGCGCCCCGAGGCAATCGAGGGGAGCCGCCTTCCTTCCGGGACTTCCGCGCATCGATGGGCGCCCGGTGCAGTTTGGGATGAAATCCTGCGTCTGGGTGAACGAGCCGACCCCGTTCCGCGTGGTGGTGTTCGAGGCAGAAGCCAAGGCTCGCGGCAGCGTTTCGCAGAGGGATTGCGTTGTGCTCCGCAATGGCTTGGGCGTGTGAATCTGTCGCGGAATGTCGGGGATGCCGTTGCGGTTTCGCTCGGGGACCCGACGGGGCTTGAAGAGGAGGATGGGGCGAAAGGTTCTTATGCCGAACGCCACGGAGGCCTTGGTATACTATGGTGCAGAAAGCAGAATGGGCGAAATCTGACGTGGGAGGTGTGCGGTGATCGATGAGATGCAGGTGGAGAATCTCGCGCTGATCCGCGAGGCAACGCTGGAACCTTCGCGGGGCCTGACGGTGCTCACGGGCGAGACGGGTGCGGGCAAAACCGCCCTGCTCTCGGCATGCAAGCTTCTCATGGGCGAACGAGCGGACAAGAGCGCCGTTCGCGATGGCGCCGAGGCCTTGTCCGTTGCTGGCCGTTTCTTCGGCGTCTCGCTGCGTTCGGCATCGGACCAAGAAGCGGTCGAAGGGCTTTCGCAAGCGGAGACCGATCGGGATGAGCTTGTGGTCGTGCGTCGCGTGGGAGCCGATGGCCGCTCCCGGGTGTCCATCGACGGGCATATGGCGAGCGTCCGTGAGTTGACGGATGCCGTGGCGCCCACCATTGACCTGTGCAGCCAGCACGAACATCAACAGCTCATGAGGCCTGCGGGGCACGTGCGCCTGCTGGACGCATGGGCGGGGGAGGACGTGGGCGCGGCGCACGCGGTCTATGCGGAGGCGTTCTCTGAAGCCGTTCGCGCTGCTGCCGAACTCGTGCGCATCCGGGAGGCGGGCGACGAGTCTTCGTCAAAGCTCGATGATGCGCGCTTCATGCTGAGGCGCATTGATGAAGTCGCGCCGCGCGAGGGAGAATACGAGGACCTCATCGCCGACCTTGCGAAGGTCGAGCATGCCGAGGCGCTTGCCGTGGCTGCAAACACCGCGCATGAGGCGCTTTCTGGGGATACGGGCGCCATCGATGCGCTTGCCTCAGCCATTGACGCTCTCGATGGCGCCGCTCGTTTTGACGGCAGGCTGGGCGAATGTGCGGGGTCATTGCGCGAAGCTGGCTATGTCTTGGAGGATATGGCTCGTGAGATGCGAGAATATCGCGATGGGGTTGAATTCGATCCCGAGATGCTTGTTCAACAGCAGGAGCGTCTGGCCTTGCTCCAGGGGCTCCTGCGCGCGTACGGTCCGCGCATGGAAGACGTGCTTGCCCACCGGGCCGAGGCGGCAGACCTCGTGTCGCTTGTTGACGATGCCGCCGAGCGCGTGCGTGTTGCTGAGCGGGTTCGCGACGAAGCCGAGAAAGCTCTCTCTGAAGCAGCGGAAGTCCTTGCGCATGCCCGTGCCGATGCGGCTCCCCGCTTCGCCCAAGCAGTGACGGCTCAGATGGATCGCCTTGAAATGGGGGGCGCCGAACTCGTCTGCGAACTGACCCCTCTCGAACGGCAGCGATGGACGAAGGATGGGCCGCAATCGGTTGAATTCCTCTTTCGTCCCGGAGCGGGAATGCGTGCACGACCCCTCGCGCGCATCGCTTCGGGCGGCGAGGTGAGCAGGGTCATGCTTGCCGTGAAAGTGGTGCTGGGGCAGCATGATGAGGTCGACACGCTCGTATTTGATGAGGTCGATGCCGGCGTGGGAGGGGCGACTGCCGTGGCTTTGGCAAACGTGCTGGTTGATCTTGCCTGCAGCCATCAGGTCATCGTCGTGACGCACCTCGCTCAGGTGGCCGTCAGGGGGCAAACCCATTATGTCGTGCGGAAGCGTGAGGGCGACGTCCCCGAGACCGATCTTCTGCGCCTTTCCGAGGAAGAACGCATTGCCGAGATCGCTCGCATGCTATCGGGCGATGCCACCGACACCTCTCTTGCCCACGCGCGGGAGATGCTGGATCAGGCGGCAGGCTGCCGTTGACGGCGAGGAGCGGTGGCCGGTTGCCCGCATGGTGAAAGACCAGGCTTTCGAATTTTCGAAGCTGAGCCCTGAGAGGCGGCAGATGCCGAAGCCCCCTCAATTTGCAGGACGGGCACTTCGGCATCTGCGGGCGCTATTTGCTTCGAGGCGGGTTTATGCGGGGATTTCGTCTCGCCCTTCCAGATATTTCTCCATGGAATAGCGGGTGATGTCGGAGCGGTTGATGACTCCCACGATTCGGCCTTCGTCCAGCACGGGTACCTTCTTCAAATGGTTTTCTCCCAAAACGCGACACACTTCAGGCAGGTCGGCATGCACGTCCACCCCGATGATCCCTCGTGCGCCGATGCCGAGCGCGGGCGTTGCCATGAGTTCTTCGAGCTTGCGAACAAAGTCCTTGTTGTCGGCACCCTCATCCACGGTCTGCATGATCATGACGATGGGGTCCATGAGGATCTTGTTGCGTTTCGAAAGGGATCGCATGATATCTCCGTCAGAAACGAATCCGACAGCCTCTCCGGCGCCGTTTACCAGGGGGACGGCGCTGATATGCTTGTCAACAAGCATATGCATGGCCTCGGACACGGTCGCGCCTACAGGCAGCGTGAACACGTCTCGCTTCATGATGGATTCCAGTACGGTGCGCCGTGAGTTGTCTCGGTCTTTCGCTGCAGCTTCTCCCGGCTTGTTCTTCACCAAGACGATCACCATGACGAGCCCAATGAGACACAGAAGACCCGCCAGCGCAAATGCGACGTCTATGCCGAAGATGTTCGCCTGCAGCGACCCCATGTCCGCAACGTTCATGTTTGTGGCAATGGTGGATGCCGATATGATGATGGCGGTGCCGAGGGAGCCAGCAACTTGTCGAAACGTGTTGTTGACCGACGTCCCGTGATTCACCAGATCATTGTCAAGGGCATTCATTCCCCAGGTGGTGATGGGCATATTTACCAGAGATAAAGAGAACAGGCGAACGGTGTAAAGGACGGTCAGGTAAATGATGCTTGTGTCGGGGCCTAAAAACGCAAAGCAGAATGTTGTCAGCGTCAGCATGCCCATGCCGACGAGGCTGAGCACACGCGGTCCATGCTTGTCGAACAGGCGGCCGGCGATGGGTCCCATGGCTCCCATGACAATGGCGCCCGGAAGCAATACCAGCCCGGAGATGGTTGCCGAATATCCCATGAGAGACTGCAGGTAGATGGGAACGAGGATTCCGGCTGCCAACAGCGCTCCTTGCACAAGCATGCCGATGACGGTGGCCACAAGAAACCTGCGATTGGCAAGGACGCGCACTTGAAGCATGGGGTGCTCGGCGTTCAACTGCCGGCGGAAGAAGAAAAAGAGCGTCACCACGCCCACGATTGAGCCGATGATGGAGCTGGGGTTCAGGCCGTACGAGCCGATGGACGACAGGCCGTAGAGCAGCGACCCGAAGCCGATGCTCGAAAGGAAGACGGAGGGCACGTCAAGCGTGACATCCTTGTTCGTTTCCCCTCCCCGCTTCAGAACGAACGCGCCGACAACCACGACGACGGCGGAGAGGACGGCGATAAGATAAAACATGTCGTGCCATGTGGCGCGGTCGATGATGATGCCTGCGGCCGTCGGTCCGATGGCCGGCCCGAATGCGATGACGACACCAAACAGGCCCATTGCCGTGCCGCGTCGGTCAATGGGAAACGTCCACATGAGGACGGTCATGACGAGCGGCATGAGAATGCCTGCGCCGGCGGCTTGCACCAGGCGACCGAGCAGCAGAACGGGAAATGACGGTCCCCAGCCTGCCAACACGCTTCCTGCCGTGAAGATGACCATGGCGACCAAAAACAGGCGCCGTGTGGTGAAGCGGTCGGTGAGAAATGCGGTGATGGGAATCATGATGGCATTCACCAAGGTGAATCCCGTGGTGAGCCACTGAGCTGTCGAAGCGTCGATGCCCATTTCCTCCATGACCGAAGGAAGGGCAGGTGCCACGACGGTTTGGTTCAACACCGTCACGAAGGTGCCGAAAACCAGCACGGCCAGCATGACGATCTGCTTGCGAGATAGACCCATGAAGATGCTCCTCTTGGAAAGGTGAGTGAAAGGCGGACAGAAGCGTCAGCCGCAATCTTGCCTTATTGCGCGGTCTGACGCTTCTGTCCGTCGTACTCGACTATATTTGCACTTTGCTTTAACTATACCCCCGATCTGTGGTGGGGACGTGTGCTGGCAGTGAACGAATTGCGGGGGAGTTTGTAATCTCTAGTGCAGGTTTTCAATGCAGGTTTGTTTTGCCTGACTAATTGCAGGTTTTCCTGCACTAGGGACAGCCTGAGGGGTGCTCCGTCCGGGAAATCTCTACGTTTTTCTGTA
>JAEZDJ010000035.1 GCA_023429565.1 Actinomycetes bacterium | reverse complement strand
GGAGCGAGGAGGCCACGGTGACGGTGCTGTTCATCAGCCGCTCGCCGAAGGCGTTCCCCACCAGCATCCAGTCCATGATGGCGTTGAGCCCCCACGCGGCCACCGAGACGCCGGCCAGCAACGCTGCGGCAAAGGCCACCGCCTCGGCCACGGTGCCGGACACCGCACAGGCGCACGCGGCCACCGCGCAGGCCACGGCTCCGGTGACCAGCAGGCCACAGAACACATAGGCGAACTGCACGAACAGACCCTCCCACACATTGAGGGCGGCGATGTTGACCACAAGCGACACGACAAGCGGCAGGCCTATCCCCAAGACGAGGGACAGGAGGCAGGCGGCGAACCGCGTGCCGAACACGGCGGAACGGGAAAGCGGCAGCGAGAGCACGGCCGTCGACTCGCATTTCACCAGCAGGAAGCGGAACGCCCGCACGCCCAGCACCACGCCGAAGAGCGCCGCGCCCAACACGATGGGATAGGTGAGGCTCTCCGACCAGAAGCGGAACTTCAACTGGTCATGCGTGTAGTCCAGATTGAAGATTGAGGCATCCGGGACCGCTGCCGTCGACACCGGCATGGCCACCAGGAAAGCCGCGACGGCCACCAGAAGGAACGGCAGCAACTGCCTGAACGTCACCGCAAAGTCGTGCCGAAGCAATGATCCCCCGCCCCGCGGTCCCGCCTTCGGCCCCGATGCCCTCTTCGGCGCCGCCTTCCCAACCTTTGCCCCGCCCCCACGCCTCTTCCCCCGCACCAAAGAAGACCCCGCAAGGGCTCCTCCCCTGTCTGCCGCAGCAAAGACCGGCGCAGGGCGGAAGGTTCCGCGCGAGCCGAACAATCCCAAAGATCTCACAAGGGCTCCTCCCTCACCAATCGCGAGGCTGAAGTCGGAAGCTTCGCGCGCAGTTCCGCACGAGCCGAAACGTCCAGTGGACGTTTCGTGCGAGCCAGGACTGTTTGAGCACGAAGTTTCCGGCTTAAGCCTCTCTCTACCCCTACCAAACAAAGACCTTGTCGAGGTCATCCTCACTCACCTCCCCTTCTTCCAGGAATATCTCCTCCAGCGACTGACCCGGATGAGACGCGTGCAAGCTCTCCACCGACTCGTCGAATATGAGGTGCCGCCCCTCGATCATGCCCAGGTAATCGGCCACATCTTCCAACTCGCGCAGGTTGTGGGAACTCAGGATGACGCTGGCGTCGCGCACCTGCGCGTAATGTCGCAGCAGACGTTTGAGCAGGATGCGCTTCGACAGGTCGAGCCCGTCGAAGCTCTCGTCGAGGAGCAGCGTCCGCGCACCGGTGGACAGGCCCAGCAGAATGGCCACCTGGCGTTGCATGCCCTTGGAGAAGCCGCCCAGCTTGGCACGTCCATCCAGCTTGAACAGCGCCAGAAGGTTGCGGTAGGTGGCGTCGGACCATTCGGAATAGTATCCCGCATAGTATGATCTCATGATGTCAGGCGTTGCCTGGGGCAGGAAGTAGGGCTCGTCGGCCACGATGAACGGAGTCCGTTCAGGCACGCGCCGTTCGTGAGCCGACACCCCGTCAACCAGCACCTCGCCCGCATCGGGAAGATACACGGCCGCCACGGTCTTCAGCAGCGTCGTCTTGCCCGCACCGTTGTACCCCACCAAGCCGTACACCTTCCCGTTGGGCACCGTCAGCGTAACTCCCTCGATGGCAGTGAAACTGCCATAGCGCTTCGTCACGCCCTTGATCTCTAGCATGCCCGCCCCACCTCCTTCACGTCTTCAGGAGCTATCTCAGTCAGGCGACCGTCAGCCAGCCTTAACACCCGCCCCGCACGGCGGGCCAGATCAAGGTCGTGCGTCGCGCAGAGCACGGCATGTGAGGCGTCGGCAAAACCCAGCAGGGAATCGACCACCGCCCCAGCCGTGACCTCGTCAAGATCGTTCGTCGGCTCGTCGGCTATGACAAGCCGGGGGGCCAGCACCAGGGCCCGGGCCAACGCCACGCGCCGCTTCTGCCCGACAGACAGCTGATGGGGATAGTGGTTCACCCGATTCAGCAGCCCGAAGTGCGCCGTCAGATCTTCCGCGCGAACAGCCGCCTTGCCCATGTCGGCACCGCCGAAGCATGCCGGAACCAGCACGTTGTCGATGGCCCGCAGCGAGCCGATGAGCTGGGTATGCTGGAACAAGAACCCGAACGAGCGGGCACGCAGCGCCGAAAGGTCCCGGTCGTTCCATCCCGATGTCTCCTGGCCCTCTACCAGCACCTGTCCGGCTGAAGGCGTCAGCAGCAGACCCAGGATGGAGAGCAACGTCGACTTTCCCTCTCCCGACGCGCCCACCACGGCCACGACGTCGCCGGGATTCACGGTCAGGTCGCATCCTGCCAGAATGGTCTCGCCGTCATACTCCTTCATGATGCCACGCGCCTCCAGGAGGGGCAGCGTCCCCGCCTCCGTCAGCCTGTCCCGCGATCGTTCCATCTCCGGTTCCTCCTTCAGTCGATGTCGCCGGTCTGCATGGCGCTCGACGGATCGATGCGTCCGGCCCGTGCGAGGGGCCATGCCACCGCCACCAGCCCGATGGCCGCGAACACTGCCGCAACGGCCACGGCAACAACAACGCATATGCCCAAACTAGGCGCGAGATAGGGGAACGAGCCCGCATTCGCCAACATGCCCGGAACCGCCAGATACAGCACAGTCCCCAACACCAGGCCGGCTACCACGCCCCCTCCGACAAGGACGGCAGCCTCACCGCCGATGAGCAGCGACACCTCGCGCCGGGACGCACCGAGCGCCCGATAGAGCGCCAGCTCGCCCCGACGGTCCCACGCAAGCGAGAAGAACCGCGCGAACAGCTGGAACAGCGTGGCAACCACCAGCAGGGCCGCCGCGCCCGCCATGATGGAGAACAGGGCGCCCATCTGGTCGGCAACCTTCTCCACCGTGCTGGACGCCTCGATGACGGCAATGCCGTCCAGGGAGGCCAGCTCCGTCACGACGGCATCGCGCCATCCATCGTCCACCTGTACCAGCACGCACGAAATCAGGTTGTCGGGACTGCCGTACTCGTCCCACAGATAGGACAGGTCGACCGTGTCCTTCACAAAGGCACGCACCTGGTCGATGTCCATGAGGATGGAGCCATCCAGGTCGGTGCCGGTCGCGTCCAGCGTGGCGGCCAGGTCGACGTTATGGCCGAGCACCTTGCCGCCATGGGCGTAGTCTGCCGCAAGGTCGGAACCCACCACCACCTGCGCCGCGCCAAGCGCGCCTTCCAGTTTCTGATCGGTCCACGGGGCAATGACCCAGTCCGTCGCCGCGTCGTACCCCACCAAGCGCGCCGGCCCATCTGCCGAGCAGCAGCTGGCGTCAAGCGTCTGACCGTAGAACTGCGCCGTCGTGCGCTTGACGCCGGCGACGGCCGCCACGCGCGCCTCCACGCCTGCATCCATGTACATGTTGGCCGGCGAACCGGTGAACAGAAGCGCGTTCTGGTCCAGGTCCACCGCCGCGTCGGACGGGATGACCATGAGGTCGGCACCCAGTCGTTCCCGGCTGGTGGCCAGCCCATTCTGCACGCCCATGAAGGACACCGCCAGCGCAAACACCACCGCAACCGAGAGGGCCACCGACAGGAACGTGGCGACCGATTGGGTGCGTCGCATGCGCAAAGCATGTTTGATCAGCGTGAACACGGATCATCTCCCCTTCTTCGAAGCTTTGTCCATCAGCGAGTCTCCCGCATGGCGGCGGCTCACGCGACGCGCCAGATGCCCGATGCCCCGCGCCAGCATGCGCACCGCGAAGAAGACCGCCGCGCACACGGCCGCCACCGCAAGCACGGCCGCCAACAGCTTGAGCGCGTCCATAAAGCCAAAGGGCGCAACCTCGACGTGAGTCGTTGCCTCGGCGGCCTCATGATGGGGGAGCTCGGCGCGAACCACCGCGTCGGTCGATCCCGTGCCCAGGGAGACCAGATAGGTGGTGCCGAACGCCTCGACCATCCCCACCACGCCTTCCTGATCACACGTGAGGAGAAATGCAGGACGCGTCTCTTGCGTGCCGTTGCAGGCACAGGCGCCCCATGGATCGACCGCGCCACACAGGCACGGGTCCTGCCCGCACATCTCCAGCATGCCGCAGGGAATGCCCGTCTCGATGGAAGCGGGCGTGGTTTGAGCCGGCAATGCCACGATGTCGATCCGCGCCATCCCGATGGTGGCGGGCATGTCCATTTCCAGGGAGGGCTGCTGTTCGTCGGACGTCGCCGCACGGGCGGTCGGGATGATGGCGAAGGAAAGAAAGCAGGCAGTCAGGCCGACAAACAGGAAGAGGGCGAAATGCCGAAGCGCGAAGATGAGTGATCGGGACGCACCGGCAACCGGCAGCGGCGCAGAGACGGTCGGTCGGGGTCCGCGGCACGTCCGCCACGGACCCCTTTGCGCCCCCTCGTCGGCAAGCCCCATCGTCTCGTCCCCCTTATTCGCGGTTGATTATTATTCTTCCAGCAAGACAATACGGTGTTTTCGCAATCTGTCAAGCTGTCTCAAGGTACAGGTTTTTTTAATCTATCTGCGGTTTTACTTTTTTTTAATAATTGATGTGCCCGTGCAGTCGAAGAAGCAGAACGAAGAGCACCCCGGTCGCCACAGGGAAACCGGGGTGCCACGGACAGTCGAGGAGAGCCTCTTATCGCTCATCCTTCCCTTCGGAGCCAAAAGATGCAGGAGCATCGTCTGAGGGAGAAACGGGATATTTCTCGCTGGCGTCTTCATCCGGCGCGCCATCCATCGCGGCAGCAGCATCCCCCGCCATGCTGCCCTCTCCTGCCGCATCGGCGGGGATCGCCCCGGCGCGCTTACGTCGCACCAACACGACCGCAACCGCAGCCGCGACAACCACCGCGGCGGCGATGCCGCCGATGACATAGGGCGTGCCGTCTTTGGCATGAACGTCGACCTCGTTGGCGGCAACCACGTCGGAAGAATCGTCTGTCGGGAACTCACAGGCCGTCAAGTCCTCGTCGGACAGCGCCCAGGTCGAGCAGTGGTCGATCGAATACACGGCATAGCCGTCTTTGACCTCGATATCTTCCTGGACCAGCTCAAATTTCCTCTCGTCCTCGTTGTACGTGTACAGGCCCACCTTCGAGCCGTCGCCGTAGACGCCCGAGGCCCGCACGTACACCTCCGCCGTGGCGGGCAGCGTGCCCGAATGGGCGAAGTCCATGACGATGGCGCTCTTCACGTCGGTCAGCAACGTGGCCACGTCGTCCGTGCCCCTCCTGCTGACCTGCACGGTGGGATCGATGTTCAGATCGGCGTCGGCGGAGAGGTCGGAGCCCTTGAACGTCCAGCTGATGGAGGGCGCGTCGAGCGTGCCGCCGCTCCAGAACGTGACTGTGCCCTCGGTGCCCGCGACCTTTTTCAGTTCCTCGGCCGCGGAAGCCGCGTCGGTCGCCTTGGCCACGATGACCTTCTTGCCGTCCTCGGTTTGCAGTTCGACCACCTTGTCGTCACCGCCGCTGGCCGACGCTGCAGCAGCCGCCGCAGACGTGGCCGACGAGCTGGCGGCCGTCACGCTCACCGTCCCCGACCCCGTGCCGGACCCACCGCCGGTGGAACCGCCACCCGAGCCTCCCGTCGACCCGCCGGAAGAACCGCCCGTCGAGCCCCCGCCCGACGGGGTGTCAGGAGAAGAGGACGACGGTTCGGACACGGTGACGGTCATGGATCCTGTTCCCTCGGCATGCTTGGCAAGGGAGGAATACACTGTGATGGTAGCCGTGCCTGGTGAGTAAGCAGAAATACTCAGCGCCCCACCGCTTATGGAGGCACGTGCCACCGAGGGATTGGAAGATGCCACCGAAAGCTGGGTATAGGCAGTCACATAGGTTACACCTGCGCATTGACACCAACCGTCAGCGCTCAGACAGCCGCCGACCACGCCGCCCGGCGTCGACAAGTTGCCGCATTCCTGGGGGCAGACAGACATGCCGCATCCTGGAAGCTGCGATTCGCTCCACATGTCAACCGACACCGAAACGGTACCCGAGGACCCGGTGGTTAGAGACAAGGACGAACTGCCGAAATACACCCCCACAGCTGGCTTACTGAAGTAAGCCAGTGCCGGAGCCGGAAAGCACAGCGTCGCCGCAATGGCCACCATGCACAGGATCGCGACGAAGTGCGAGACGCGCGCCCGCTGAATCCGGCCCATCGTAACGATCATCGTTCCTCCCTCTCGTCTTCGAATCTTCTGACATCGTCCGAGCCGGACATCCGGCGGTTCCTGAGAACCTCTCCATTGGGCGCATCACCCACCTCGATGCCGCCCGATGCAGCATTTCCATCTCGCACAGCCTTCCTCCTGCTGCGGACGGCAACCGTCACAATGGCCGCTGCCAATGCCGCAGTACAAGCTCCCCCAACGATGACGCCTACGGGAACACTATCGACGCTTCGCTTCGCCGTCTCGCGCGTGGTGGCAGCCTTCACCTCGCTACCAACTTCAACCTCGTCGGAGAGAGGGCCTTCCAGGCTGTCGTCATCAGCAAGCACCCACAACGATCCATGGTCAATCTTGAACGTGGCATACCCCTCCGTCACTTCCACCCCGCGCTGAACTAGCACAAGAGAATCGGCCTTCTGATCATAGAAATAGAGAGCCAGGCGCTCCCCGTTCGCAAACACGTTGGACACGCGATACCCAAACATGGCGGGACAGGGATAAGCGCCCTCGTTTGCGAAATCAATGGCGCGATACGTCACGCCCGGCAATGCTTCAGCAAGACGCTCCTGAGAATCTGTGGCATCCTCGACACCCAGATCAACGTCGGCTACGCTCTCTACGGCAAGATCCGACCCAGCGAATGACCAGAGGTAATCAGCCGTCTCAAGGGAATCACCCGACCAGAAACACACGGTATTCTTCGTGCCTGCAATGGCCGCCAACGCCTCGGAAACAGGAGTGTCACCAAGGCGCACAAGCGACACCTCGCCCTCGGACGCCGCCTCCGCACCTTCGGAAACCTTCGCTGCGTCCCCGCCTGAAACCAACGCCGAGAGCACGCGGCCCGTCGACGACGTGGCTGTCACCCCAGCGTCGCTCACCGAGACGCTGCCCGATACCGCACCCGAACCGGAACCCTTGGAGGCTCCTCCATCCGACGAACCATCCGAAGGCGTGTTGGGAGTGGGAGTCGGTGCCGGATCGCTCACCGACACTCCCACAGAGCCCACGCCCGTCGACCACAGGCGGAGGTCGCCATAAACGGTGATGGTGGCCGTTCCTGGCGAGTAGGCGGAAATCGTCAACGCCCCACCCACATATGAGGCACGAGCTACCGAAGGATTCGACGACGCAACGGAAACAGTTGGATAGTAAGTGGAGTATGACCCCCCATAGCAGGTGCACTGCCCGTCAGCGTTGAGACATCCAGCGCCAGAATAGGCTTCGCATCCACTGGGACAATAGTCTGTCGTGCAATTCGGCGTCTGGGCATGTGAAGCGGGTGATATCGTACAGGCAACGACTGTCGATTGCCCTGAAGTCAGGGATGCTGATGCAGGAACGGAAACCGAGACCGTACCGAAATTAACCGCTGCCTGCGCATCCTGCGGCAATGCAGGCACAGCGAACCCAGCTATCAGGAAGCAGGTAAGCAAGCAAGTCGCGATACACCCCCGAACGCCTTTTCGTCTCATCATGGCCCCCTTTATTCCCGGACAGCACTTATGCAGTCAGCAGCAAAACCAGTTCGAAGACAATCTGAAAATGCAGGACTGCCCTTCGCTTCTCACGACACGGATCGGGTGAAGCGGTCGCAGCAACCCGACCGCCTCACCCCTTCAAACGGCTCCGCGCCACCACCGAACCTGGCAACACGGATCATCGCGCTTCGCTATTATCTCAGCGCATCTGACGACGACGCAGCATAAAGGCAGCGAGCGCCAACGCACCCAGCGACGATGCCACGACGATGGCGCCTGGAAGCACAGAGACCGCATCGCGCGTCTGCGCCAGAGCGCCGCCTTGCTGCTCCTGACTTGTGTTCGTCGCAAGCGTCTGTTGGCTCGCCTGCGTCGTCGCAGCATTCTCAATGCCAATGGCAAACGTCGACAGGTCACTCACCGTAAATGACGCCTGTCCGTTCTGTACGACAACCCGCTGAGAGGTGATGCTGCCGTCCTGATGGCGATGGTAGATGACGGCCGTCCGGCCGTTGTAGGACGGGTCGACGGGAATGGTGACGGTCAGCGTGCCGAAGTTGTCATGCACGGTTATTCCGTCGGCAGTCAAACTGACCTCGAACACGCCGGCGAGCTGAGCATTGCCCACAGCAGATACAAGCGCATCAAAGTCTGCGCCCGAGGTGACACGATTGATAGTGGCCACCACCTCGTCGGCATCCGCCACGTTGTCACCCCAGAGTGATCCAGACACTAAGGCATTGGGAACGTTGCCGGACACAGCGACGTCCTGCGCAGCCGGAGCCGTCACCTCAAACGACACGTTTTGCGTGCCGAACACGCTCTTGCCATCGCCGATGATCTGCGCCGTGTAGGCACCCGGCGCCACGATGGACGACACGATGTTGCCGGAAGCATCCTTGTACGCAATGCTGCACGAAGAGGAATCCAGCACACGGTCTGCCACGCCGTCTCTGTCGGTGAACGACACGCGTACTTCCGGGGCAAGCGCGGCACCGGTCCACGCCATGTCGGCAATGGACACGTTGTTGTAACCCGTCACTTTATACCCAAACAGGCTTTCAGAATCAGCGTTGTCGAATATGACGAAGGGGATGAAGTTGCAATTGTTGGTCTGAGCGTATTCGATGAGCGCATTCGAAGCGTAGGCAAGGCCATAGAGGTTCAGGCCCTCCATTGACTTCATCTTCCAAGTCAGACCATTGTTCTCCGTCGTCCAATGCGAGAACGTCGGGTAGGTGTCGGATGTCCAGCCAAGTCCCGGATCGCCCGTCGTGCCGGCACCGGCAACCGAAACGGAAGGGTTGTAGCAATACACGTCCTTCAAAGAGGTGCACCCGAAGAACGCGCCTGTCTCGAGGATGCGGACATTTGCCGGGATGGTGACCTCGGTCAGTTGATTGAGCCCCATGAACATATAAGGAGCCAAATAGTCACGACCATATTTTGACAAGTCGAGCTGCGTGATGGAGCCCCATATCTTCTCCCCAGCAATGTCTGAGCGACCCAATTCGACCGCTGCCGTCGTCGTGAACAACGCACCTGTGCCCCAGGTAGTCGCCGAGTCTTTGGAGAAAGAGGCGAGTTCTTTATCAATCCACAGGTCGGACGGCACGGCAAAACTGAGAATTGCGGTGCCAAGGAACACGCTTTGACCAAGACTCGTAACGGAATCAGGCAGCTCGATCGAGGCAAGGGATGAGCACCCTCGAAATGCCGAACTCCCAATGTCGGTTACCCCTTGGGGGATAAAGACCGAGGTAAGCGATACGCAACCGTAAAATGAGCCGCCTCCGATTTTCTGCAGCCCTCCTGGCAGAACGACTGAGGTCAGCTGTGTGCAATCTCTGAAGGCATTCGACGCGGTTCCAAGACAGCCCTGTTCGACCACATAGGACCCGGCAAGGTCCGCCGGAGCGCTGACAAGCTGCACCTTGTCAGCTGTATAGACAACACCTCGGGCATCGGTGTAGGTTGCAAATGCAACCTTCACGGCAACACCGCCGTCTGCCTTTAATACTGAGCGGAAATTGGCGGAGGCAACGTCATTGTCTATGGTGAACGATGTGTTTCCTGGCGCAATCTCGGCGCTGCGAGCGACACCGCCTTTTGTGGTGTCTGAGCCGCTTAGGGAATTTGATAAATCCGTGAGCGACGCAGGAATATAAAAGGAATCGAGATCAGCCCAGAAGAAAGCTGGGGCGCCCACCTGCGTCACCCCTTCGGGAATGACTACGTCTTTCAAAGACGTCTCTGCTTTGTATAGGGTGGTTTTTGATGCATCAGTGTAGAGGAAATTCCCATCGCAAACCGGAGAGGTTCCTTCTATCTCAACTATCTTCGATTGAGTAAACGAGCTCGATCCTAACGACGTAAGGGTGCTCGGCACCACAAGCTTGTTAATCGTCGCTAGTTTATCCGGCCCATAACTGATGAACCCTTTAGGCACGCCGGTGATGCCCTCACCCAAGACAATCTGAATGCCTGTATTTCTGAAATTGTCCATAATAGATTGGTACCAGGGGTATTTGGCCGGAGTCGTTCCAAACTCCTTGACCGCACCGGTGCCTGTAAAGGTCAGCACGCCGTCGACAGTCAGAGTCCATGAAATGTCGGCAGGATTGCTCGCTCCCACGCCGTTCTCGCCACTGCCTTCCGCCAAGATGCCGGAATTGTCTGCGGTTTCGGAGGATGCAGCTGAAACCCCCTCTGAATCGTCAAGACCCATCTGGCCGGATTCCGATACTCCACTTTCGCCAGCAAGGCGGAAGTCCTGCCCTCCGCCTTCATTTTCGACCGCGGCAGCAGAATCGGATTCCAAGGCAACAGTCGAATCTGATTCAATACGATCCGTCTCCCCACTCCCTTGTGCAACCACAGCTTTTTCATCGGCGCTTCCAGTTTGCGTGTCTTCAGCAAAAGCGCAGGGAATGCCCGAGAACGCCAGTGATGCCGAGAGCAGCACGGCGAGCGATCCAGCCTTCAACGAGATACGATCCACAGGTGGCCCCTCCTTTCGAATGAAGGTGCCCATCCCGAAGCGGGATGGGCACCCCGTTTACAATCTGTCTACCCAGAACTCCCTATGCTTCAAGGCTTTGCACCCCTACCACTCAGGTTCCCAGATTTCTCCGACAGCCAGCTGGTGGGCGTTCAGATATGCGCCGTCGTAGACATACACCTTGATGTTCGAGCAGTCATTCGCACCATGCGTGATAGTGAATTGACCATTCGTGGGGTCAGGACTGGGATAGCTAGTGTCCGAAAACGTATAGGAAGATCCTATCCCAGTGGCAACCGACACAATAGATGCCGCATAATCGGGGGTTTCCTGATCCGTAAAAGTATGCGAATGAATGGTGATGCCGCCGTTGGCAAACGTGCCCGTGCCGCTGAAGATGGCCGTCTCGACGCCACCCACCACATCGGTGATGAGGATGTGGTTCATGCTGCGCGCCTGAGCCCGCGCCGTCACATCAAAGACAGCCGCGCTCGAGGAAGAAGATCCGTTCTTCGCGATGGCGAGCTGCGTTCCAATGATGGTCTCCACATCGGCACCCATGGCATCGCCGATGTCCGTCAGGTCTTCGGCGACGATCTTGAGCTCGGCGCTGTAGTTGGCCGTGAACGCCGGGTCATCATACTCATCCTTGCAAGGTGCGATCTTGAACGTGATCTGCTTCGCAACAGCATTCACCGCCACATCATAGACATCGCGGTTATACGTGCTGATGTTGAGGTGACGGCCAGCAATGGTCGCATTGTCCTGCAGATATGCCTCAGCCTCACCCGCCGTGATACCCGATAGGTCCGCAGTATCAAACTGCATAGTCACGGCAATGTTTTGTGAATCCTCGCCGAAAGTCGGATCCACCGCCTGCGCCGATACCGTGACTTCGTCATTCCACGACACATCGCTTGCGAGTGCCGTCGACGTAAGTGCCAGCGTCAATCCGCATGCCGCAAAAACGGCTACAAACAATGACAGGAACTTGCGTCTTGTGAGAAAAGTAGACATAGAGCCTCCTTTCACCATGCCCTTCCTTGAGGGCAACTTCGCCTTTGCGCTCGCACGCGCACGAGCATCGCACGCGATTCGTCCGGAGCGACCGGGATCCCCGAACCGCATGCTCCCGACAGGCAGGCTTACAGACCTGAAAGGATGGAAGGACAAGGCTTCGCGAAAACAGTTGGGAGCCTCTCGCGTTATTCGTCTTCGTAAAGTATTATCCTTCAAGCCAGATAATAACAGGTTGAAAAACGCTTGACTAGTTGTACCTAAGGTGTAATAACAAGCTTTTGAACAGGCATTTTAAAAATAGTCAGAAAAATATTTATAAGAATGTAACGAACGTATAGCTTCATATCCATGCTTGCATGAATCATCTGCCCGAACCAGCCCTCGTCACTTCTTTTGACGTTGAGGAGTTCTAAAGAACCACGGTTCGACCCACCCTCAGCCCAAGTTGACGACCCAATTGCGGTAAATTCTAATCGTTCCGATCGACGGCAATGTATCCTTTGCATGCTTTATAATAGTGGTCACCTATCGGACCTTCTCATGACAGCGCAGGGACCATGCATCTCGGATCTCATCAGAGTCGGCTCGCGCGCCATCACGCCGCCGATCCCTTTGACCAACCCTCGTCCAGAGGGTTTTCGTCTTTCTCCGACATCCCGGTCGCCCGCCCTGCCATCGACGACGAACATGCCGGTTTTTCCACACCAGCGAGGATGTCATGAAAAGACGGAACGCCTTCATCATCACGGCTTGGGTTTTCGGCGTCGCGCTTCTCGTGGGGCTGCTCTTTCAAATGCAAAACTACGTCAGCATCCTCAACGACACGGGGGCTATCCGAGGGCAGGTGCAGCGCGCCGCCAAGCTGGAATTTTCAGGTCAGTCGGAGGATGAGGCCATCCAGCGCGTCGACACGCTCATTGCCACCCTCGAAAGCCTGGAGGCCTCGCGCCCCATAAAGGACAACGCGACGAACGCCTTCATCGCGGATCTCGACGCGGTGCACGCTCAGTGGGACCTCATGAAGGACGAGATGGTCAAGTTCGATGCCGGTGAAGGATCGACGGAACGCCTCCTCGCCATGAGCGAGACCCAGGTCGACCTCGCAGACGCCATGGCGCTTTCGGCGCAACGGCGAGCCGAACGCGACTTCGCCCTGACGCTCGGCCTCTGCCTGGCGCTTGCAATGGCCGCATTCGGCCTCATGTTTCTTCTGGACCGAGATCAGGTCCGTAGGACCAAGAAGGCCCTCTACACGGATTCGTTGACCGGCCAAGACAACATCATGCAGTTCGAGAAGCGGGCACAGGGACCCATCAAGGCCGCCGCGCCCGGATCGTTCCTCGTGGTCTACACCAACATCACCAACTTCCGCTTCATCAACGATGCATATGGCCGCTCGACAGGCGACCAGCTCATCTCCACCCTGGCCCGCATCTTCGCAAAGGCCTGCCAGGAAGGCGAGCTTTCCGCACGCGCAAATGCGGATCATTTCGTCCTGCTCCTGTTCAACGATCCCGAACGCGTCCAAACCCTTTCACGCGAGGTGGACCGGACGCTCAAGGACAATCCCGCCCTGCACTTTTCCGAACTGCTGTCCTGCAGCTACGGAGTCTGCGAAGTGACCGACCCCAATCAGGACATAGGCCTGCTGGTGGGCAACGCGACCGTCGCGCTCAAGGAGGGCAAGAAGGTTGAGGGCATCGCCTTCTTTGACGAGTGCTTCAGGCAGACGCTCGCCTTGCAGGACCGCATCGAGCATCTCATGGTGGGAGCCCTGCGCAGATGTGAGTTCCTCCCCTACCTCCAACCGAAGGTCGACCTCACCACCCAGGAAATCGTCGGGGCAGAGGCACTGGTCAGATGGGATTCGCCCCGGTTGGGCTTCCTGCCCCCCGATCAGTTCATTCCCCAGTTCGAAAAGAACGGCTTCATTGTCGACCTGGACTTCTTCATGCTCGACCGCATCTGCCACGTCTATCCGCTCACAACCGAAAACGACCAGACTCCCTTGGTCATATCAGTCAACTTCTCGCGGGTGACCATCCTGCACAACGACTTCGAGCGGAGGCTCATCGACACGGTGGACATGTGCCACATCGCGCACGAGCATGTGGAGCTGGAAATTACCGAAAGCGTGTTCACCGTTGACGAGGATTCCGTCATCAGCATTCTGAAATCGCTGAAGGGCAAGGGATTCCGCCTGGCCATGGACGATTTCGGGACAGGTTATTCATCCCTCAGCCTGCTGAGAAAGCTTCCCATCGACGTCCTGAAGATCGATCGAGGCTTTCTGTCCAAGAC
Organism: Actinomycetes bacterium; assembly: GCA_023429565.1. Taxonomy (GTDB): domain Bacteria; phylum Actinomycetota; class Coriobacteriia; order Coriobacteriales; family Eggerthellaceae; genus JAEWQO01. Next base: position 7,328 of record JAEZDJ010000035.1, on the reverse strand, counting down.
CGAGAGCACCGATCGCATGCTGCATGTTCTGGAGGGAGTCGTCAGCATGGCGAACGCCCTGGGCATCCAGACAGTGTGCGAAGGCGTGGAGACCGAGGAGCAGGCAGAGATGCTCCGGGGAGTGGGATGCCCCATCGCGCAAGGCTATCTCTACTCAAAGCCCCTCGCCATGGACGAGTTCAAACAGCGCTATAACATCACCGAAGGACATTGAGTGGAAATAAGCCCAAGCTCTGGTGCTCCGACGACGGAAACAACACATAAGAAAATACTTACACACTACCGATGAAAAGGTAGTATTTTATTACCCTTAACGGTATAATACGTAAGCATGAAGTTCAGCGAGTACATATCAAAACATCATGTGTTCCCGACGAGGGATCTTCTCAAGAACGCCGATTCCGAGATGGCGGCGAAGCAGCAGCTCAAACTGGCGCTTGCTTCGAACACGGTCGAGAGGGTCCGCAGGGGGCTGTACGCCTCGAACGCTGGAAAGTTCAAAGATGCCGGCGTTGACCCCTATGAGGTCGTGACCGCCCTCGACTCGAATGCCGTGCTCTCGTACCATTCCGCCCTAGAGGCGCATGGCGTGGCCCATAACGTCGGGTTCGAGTGCCGTTTCAGGACGGATGCCGCTAGGACCCCATTCACCTTCCATGATGTCAGGTACGTTCCCCACACCGCGGAGAACGGGCTGACGACCCAGAGGATCAGGGGCAGGTCGTTCGGAAGCGTGCTCGCCACGAGCCGCGAGCAGACCTTCGTCGACTGCCTGAAACATCCGGAGTGGTCGGGCGGCATCGAGGAGGTCGTCCGCTCCCTCTCCGCAATGCCCTACCTCGACAGCGTGCGCGTCTCGGATCTGGCCATGGCCGCGAGCGCCTCGATGGCAGCCCGTGTCGGCTGGCTGCTCGAGGAGAAGGCCGAGCAGTGGAAGGTGCAAGATGACACGCTCGATATGCTGCGTGCCGCCTGCGGAGGGGTCGTCTCGAAGCTCGACAAGAGCTCCTATGCCGCCAGAGGGTGGTCAAAGGAATGGAACATGAGATTGCCCGAGGAGGACAAGGAGGTCCGGTCGTGGCTCTCGTAGACATGGACGGGTTCCAGCCCAGAACCGTGGACAAGGTCGAGAGGCTGCTCGACTTGCTCGAGGAGATGGACCGCCATCCCGCTCTGCGCGGCAGGCTCGCCATGCACGGGGGCACCGCCATCAACCTGTTCATGCTCGACATGCCAAGGCTTTCGGTCGACATAGACATATCCTACGTCGGGTCGCCCGACCGCGAGGGCATGCTTGCGGAGAGACCCGCCATCGAGGATGGGATAGAGGAGGTGGGACGCGCCCTTGGCTACGATGTCTCGCTTGCCGATGGCGGGCATGCCGGCAGAACCTTCATGCTGCGTTATCACGGCGACTGGGGTGCCGATCATGTGAAGATCGACTGCATCTACATGAACCGCTCCCCGCTCATCGTCCCGACCCTGCGTTCATGCGCGATGAGGCCCGACGCAGAGGTCTTGATGCTTGACGACATCGAGCTCGCCGGAGGCAAGGTCAAGGCGTTCTTTGATCGCGTGAAAGTTCGCGACCTGTATGACATATCCAACCTCGGCAGGCACTTCGACGATGCTGGCGATGACGAGCTCGCGCATCAGTCGATGCTCTTCCATGCATCGCTTTCAGCCAGGTTTCCGCTGTCGTTCGAGGAAAGGTCCGAGAGATTCGCGGACAGGCAGCGGGAGCTCGACGATCAGCTCCTCCCCATGCTCAGAGATGCTGATGAGCATCCGACCCTGCAAGGCCTCATGTCGGATGCGGAGGAATTCATCACACGCTACATTCTCCCGCGCACGGACGCCGAAGCCGAGTACCTGCATCTCTTCGCAGCTGGCGATTTTCGTCCCAGCCTTATCTTCTCCGACGAGACCATTGCAGAAGCTGCATCGAAAAGTCCCGAAGCACTATGGAAACTGCAGAATCTGAGGAAGATGCAGGCATGAGTCTTGATTCGCGGAAGATTATCTATTCCCAAACCACCGGCAATCATTCCTATAGACAAAACTGGGAGTAATCAAGTCTGTGAAGCACGTTTCCCAACAAAGGCGCAATTATTCTTTTCCGTCCGAATCAATGACTGATTCGGGAATGATTCGTACCAGATGGCAGCGGACGGATGGGGTAACACGAGATTTGACCATACCGAACCAGCTGGGCAATCACCACAGTTGAGTGGGGAAAGAAAGAACCGAGAGCCTCTATCGAGGCCTCCTGGCGGATTCGGACCTGACCGATAGGGGGCAAACGCCATGACGTACAAAAGCGCAGCAGCGCTGGAGATGGCGGTCAAGGCCGCCGCTGCCGCATCCACCCTTGATACCAGCCGCGCCATCTCCTCCTTCTATCTCCACAGGCTCCTGTGCCGCGCTTTCGCCGGAGGCAATGATTCATTCGTCCTTAACGTAAGCAGTGATTCCAACCAATTCAACAGCTTGCCTTCCTTGGAATTTGAGCTGTTAATATCGACGGAAAATGCGTTTCGGACGCATGGGTCCCCATGGATCCAGCGTTAAAAGTTACTCGACGACGGTGAATTCCTCGGCCGTGATAGCCGCCTTGGCGGCATTCAGCGTTTCGGGAGCGCCGTCGTAGGAAAGCACGACCTCGTCGGCTTCGTGGTCAGCTTTGACGGACGCCACGCCGCTGAGCGCGCCGACCGACTTCTCCACGCGGGCCGTGCATTTCGGGCAGTGCATGCCCGTGACGTTCAGAGTGATCTCTTCCATGGAAGTCCCTTTCATCGTTCTTGTCATTTCACCAGCACCACGCGGACCGTTCCTTCAGGTCAAAAGCTCTCGCCCTCACGAACCCCTGCGGGGCCCGCCTCAAACCGAGCGCATCCTCACGCTCATGTCCAGGGGCCTCGCAGAGAAGGGGGCGGTGGTGGCCAAGCCGTCAACGCCGGTCGCGGCGTAGGCGGCCGCATTCTTCGGGTTGATCCCCCCGGCAGCGATCAGCGTGACGTGCGGATCGATGGCCCGAAGCTCATCCACAAGCGGACCCAGCTCGTCCACCGGCACCTTGTCCATCTGGATGCCGTCCACGCCGGCGCGCGCGAGCGCGCGCGCATGCTCGGCATCGGCCTCCACGAACAGCTTCTTCTCCACGCAACGGCCCTTGATCGCAGGCAGCTGCTCCACGAACCGATCGAAGCCGCCGAAAAACGTCAGGTGATGGTCGAACACGAGCACCGTCTCGGACAGTCCCAGCCGATGGGGAAACGCGCCGCCCGCCATGACGGCAGCGGTCAGCAGGTCCTTTGCACCCGGCATGCTCTTGCGCGTGGTCAGCACCTCGCAGTGCGGGTTCTGGCTGTGCGCGGCATCCACCATGGCGCGCGTTTTCGTGGCAACGGCCGACAGATGGTCGAACACGTTCAGGCACACCTTCCAGGCCGCATGCAGATCAGCCGCAGCGCCCCGCACCGTCATGAACGACGCACCTGCCGCCACACGCTCGCCGCTGGCCGTCGACTCAACGACGTCGCAGTTCAGCTTTGCCATGATGCGCGCGGCAATCTCCGTGCCAGCCAGCACGCAGTCCTCGCGCGTGTAATACTCCATCTCGCCCGGCTCGTCGCCGATACCCAACACGGCGCACGTCAGGTCGACATACGGCACATCCTCAGCGATGAACCCGTCCACACGCGCATCGGCCATTCGCAACATGTTGCCCCTTTCTCGCTTCCCCATGATCCCAAGAACGACCCCCGCGCGAGTGAACCGCACCACCAAAACTTGGGCGCGATAAGAAGTCCAAGTATTGGCAGTGCGGTTCAGAGACGCGCAGAATGCTTCGGGGAAGGGCGGCGAACCGCCCCTGTCCCACCTGTCGTTTTCTCTAGAATGGCTATCTCCGTGCCAGCATAACCCACCGAACACGGCTTGCCTAGCTGTACTTTGAGTGCAGGTAGGCAAAAGGGATACGCTTGACGAGAGCTGCCGGCGAAAACCGCTCGCGCGAACCGCTCCCCCGACGGCACACGCGCCTCTTCCCCGTCGGACCGGCAGGGCTCACCATCGCCCCGCCCCGACCAATCCTGACCGGAAAGGATCACCCCCTCCCTGTCGGATCGGCAAGGATCGCCACTTATGTGCAGTTTTCTCAAGCGGAAACGCTGAGCGGAATTCCCGACCTGGGGATTTCTGCCGCTTCACCTGCGCTGACCTCCCTGGAACTACACATATCTCGCCACCTCAACCAATCCGATTCAGGCTGCTCCGTTTGCCGCTGATTCGATCCGTTTGAGCTCGCTCCGCCCTACCCCGCTTCAGCGCAATCCGACCCGCTCAGATCCCGTGCGCTTAGGCTCGCCCCGGTCCGCTTCAACCTGAACCGCGTCGCTCCAGCCCAAGCCGATCCGTTTCAGCGCGATTCGGTCCACGCTGTCACAGCCCATCCGTCCCACTCCGTTCCAAGTCAGCCGCACATCCCTAACTCCGACTGGCTCCTCAAGGGTCACACCTGGGCGATGATGCGCTTGGTGCGCACCTCGGTCTCCACCTTGGCCCGCTCCACGTCGATGGTCGGGAATTCGCCATCCCGATATAGCACCACGCCGTCGCTCATGGTGAGGCACACGTCCGATCCGTGTCCCGCGTAGACCACGTTCACCAGCGGGTCTGTCATGGGCGTCCATGAGGGACCCGTCACGTCCAGCACGGCAAGGTCGGCCTTCATGCCCTCCTTGACCAGCCCGCAGTCCTCGCGGCCTTGGGAACGCGCGCCGGCGCGCGTGGCGGCCAGAAGCGCCTGCCGAGGCGTGACGATGGCAGGATCGTGGGCGAAGCCCTTGTAGATGAGGGCGAGCAGGTACAGGTCCTGCATCATGTCATGGTTGTTGTTGGACGCCATGCCGTCGGTGCCCAGGCACACCTCGATGCCGCGTTCGATCATGGCGGGGATGGGCGCATAGCCGCTGCCCAGCTTCATGTTGGACGCAGGATTCGCCGCCACGAACACGCCTTTGTCGGCGAGGATGTTCAGATCCGCGTCCTCACACCATACGCAATGCGCCGCCGTCACGGGCACGTCCAGCACGCCGAGGCTCTCGAAGTACGCGATGGGCGTCAAGCCGCCATGGCGTTCCTTGCATTCCTCATGCTCGCTCTCCGTCTCGGACGCATGCAGGTGGATGCGCAGCCCCTTCTCCTTGGCGATGGCGGCGATGTCGGCACACACCTGGGGGTTCGACGTGTACTCGGCATGGATGTTGTAGTCGATGAGAATGCGGCCATCGGCTGATCCGTGCAAGTCGCGCACCAGTTCCTCGTTGAGGGCGCAGATGGGATACTCGGCGTAGGGCTTCGGCTCGAAGGCCAGCAGACCCTCGCACAGGTTCGCCTTGAGCCCCGCCTCCTCGACGGCGCGCGCACGCTCCCGCGTTGCGTAATACATGTCCGAGAAGCCGACCACGCCATAGCGAGCCATCTCCGCACAGGACAGGAGCGTTGCCCAGTAGTTGTCCTCCGGCGTCATCTTGGCTTCGAAGGGCCACACCATGTCGTTGAGCCATGCCTGCAGAGGCAGATTTTCGGCATAGCCGCGCAGCAGCGTCATGGGAGCATGCGCGTGGGCGTTGTAGAACGCAGGCAGGAGCAGCTTGCCGCGGCCGTCGTACACCTCGCCAAAGGAGCGGGCCTCGTCACCCTCCGGAGCCGCGTCCCCCAGGTAGCTGATGCGCCCGTCCTTCACGCCAACCCAGCGATGGGCCTGATAGTCGAAGTTCTCGTCGAGCAGGTCGATGTCTGCGAAAAGCATAGTGTCTCCTTGTCGTTCATCCCGTCCCATGCACACGCCGCCGCCCGTAGAGGCGCATGTGCGTCCTCGTCGCCCACACCATCCGCCGCTGGGAGTCCAAGCTGCGCCAAGGCGCTGCAAGAGCACGGCACAAAAGAGGTGCGCCGGGCCAATTGCTCCATTATAGGACTAGAGCAAGTAATGGTCAGCAGCGATTTCGATCTGCCGCCCGCTGTCTGAGTATGTGCGGGCAACATATATGCTATCATGCGCCTTATGACGAGAAGGGGGTCAGGGTGCCGAAACGCGCCTTGCACCTGTTGGAGGGAAGAAGGAGTCTATGGCAGAAGAAGAGTGCACGAGCGATTGTGGGAGCTGCGGCGTTGCCGGATGCGGTGATCGCACTGAAGCCGCGGGACCGACCACGCTGGAAACGAATTCCCGCTCGAACATCAAGCACGTCATCGGCGTCGTGTCCGGCAAGGGTGGCGTGGGCAAATCACTGGTGACCAGCCTCCTGGCAAGCCAGATGCAGAAACGTGGCTACAAGGTGGGCATCATGGACGCCGACGTGACCGGCCCATCCATCCCCAAGACGTTCGGCCTCACCAACCCGCTTTCCGCCGACAAGGACGGCATCCTGCCGGCCATGACGCAGAGTGGCATCAAGGTGGTTTCGGTCAACCTCATGCTTCCGAAAGACGACATCCCCGTCGCATGGCGCGGCCCGGTGGTCTCCGGCATCATCCGCCAGTTCTGGAGCGAAGTGAACTGGGGAGACATCGACTACCTGTTCGTGGACATGCCTCCGGGAACCTCCGACGTGTTCCTGACGGTGTTCCAGTCGCTGCCCTCTGACGGAATTGTCACTGTGTCCGCTCCCCAGGAGCTGGTGACGATGATCGTGGGCAAGGCCGTGAACCTGGCCCGCGACATGGAGGTCCCCGTGCTCGGCCTGGTGGAGAACATGGCGTACTTCAAGTGCGACAGCTGCGGCAAGGAGCACCACATCTTCGGCGAGCCCCAGGGTGCCGCCGTCGCCGAGCATTACGACATCCCTGCCTACGCCACGCTGCCCATCGATCCCGAGTTCGCCCGTCTGTGCGACCAGGGCAAGGTTGAAGAATACAGTGTTGAGGGAGCGCTCGACCCCATCATCGAGCAGATCGAGACGACCGTCGCCAAGTCGGAAGCCGACAGCGAGGCCTAAGCCGCAAGCGAAAAGCGGCCAGGGAGCGAGACTCGCGGGGGGCTACAGGAGCCTGGACGGATGCTGCGAAAGCGGAATTCGTCGGGGCGTCCTGCAGCCCCTTTTGTTTTTGGGACCGCGCGCAGGAGCGCCGCCTGCTTGCCGCGCTCCTGCGCTCCCGCGACCCGCTGTCGCCTGCGCTACCCCAGGACCCTGCTCTCGCCCTCCCTACTCCCGGTGCCTCACGCCTGCCTTCCGCACCTCCAGCCATGCCACCCTTCGCCCTCGGCCCCCCCCCCCCCCCCCCCGTTAACCCCCCATGCCCCCCCCCGGGGCCCCCCC
>JAEZDJ010000027.1 GCA_023429565.1 Actinomycetes bacterium | reverse complement strand
TGCGTTTGCGGGTCGTGTCTTGTGCTCCTCCTCTCGAAAGCTTTACGAGGACCTTTCAATGTAGCCTAAGGTCAAAAAAAGACGATCTGCTGGGGTACGATGACACTCTGCCTATGAAGGGAAACGGCCATGATCGATGAAGAAGAAAAACTTTCCTACGCCCTCTGGAGCATGGAGAACAGCCCCGATGGGATATTCTGGACCGATCCCGGGGGGAATATCCTTTATGTCAACCGCGCCCTTTGTTCCGACATCGGTTACTCCGAAGACGAATTCCTCAACATGAGCGTGCTTGACCTCGATCCGATGGTGCGCAGTCGTGATTTGGGTCCCCAAGGTCGTCTGGCCATTCCTGTCAGAAGCGGAGATGTCGCCCATATCTCATCTCTCTATCGCCATAAGGACGGCCATTTAATCCCCGTTGACGTGACCATGTCCGTGCCGCGCGATGACGGTTTGCTCATCGTCTGCTTTATTCGGGACACGAGCGAGGAAAAGGAGACGGAAAAGAAGCTGGGAGAAAGCGAGCGAAAGTTCGCCCTCGAACGCAACAAGCTTATGCGGGAGGCCTCGACCGACTTTCTCACCGGGACATGGCTTCGCCGTTATTTCTTTGAAGTTGCGGGATACAGCATGGAGGAATCTGATTTCACGGGAGTCCCGGTCTCCATCCTCATGATCGACGTTGACCGGTTCAAGGAAGTGAACGACGCGCTGGGACATGATGCGGGCGATGCCGTGTTGGTGGAATTCTGCAGGATTGTCGCCGGGGCGATTCGCGAGGACGACTACTTCGTTCGGTGGGGAGGCGATGAGTTCATTCTCCTCATGCCCGGCCTTGACGTTGATGGCGCCGTGAACATGGGAAGAAGGATAGCGGGACTTGTCTCGGAGCATTGCTTTGCCGACACGCAGTCCCTGACGGTCAGCATGGGCGCGGCGGAGTACCAAGCGGGCCAAGGCGGCATAGATGACTGGGTAGCCGAGGCCGACACTGCTCTCTATCGGGCGAAAAAAGCAGGAAGAAACAGGGTGAAAAAGTAGGTTGAACAGGGACTTTTGTGGTTCTTCGCGTAGCGATGCCATTGGCTGAAGACGCATCGCCCTGCCACGTGGAGCGATACCTTGGGCTGCCGCAAGCTGGCCTTGGTTCTGGACGATCCATGATATTGTCAGAAGAAACTCCATCGTTTATCAGCGATTACGAGAAAAATCATTGAATCCAATGATGGTCTGTCAAGGAATTTTCCCGTATAAAGAAGGGCGAGTGCGATTGCGCGTCGCCTGTTCTGTTCTTTGCTGAAGAAACAAGGAGATCCTCTATGATTCGAAGAAACGTGCTTGCCCGGTTTGTGCGGGGCGTGCTTGCGGTTGCCCTGGTCGCAAGCCTCTGTCCGGGGATTGCATATGCCGAAGGCGCGTCGTCCGAAGACAGTGTCGCCGACAAGTTTGCGCAGCAGGCTCTCGAGGCCATCGGGCGCTTCGACAATACGGGCATCGTAGATTATCTGAGAGACGTCGATGCGTATGAAGAAAATGAAGAAGGGGGGACCTCTCTTCGAAACGGTCTCCTCAGCCCATCATTCCCCTCGTCATATGATCTGAGGGATGAGGGAGTGGTCACTTCGGTCAAGCAACAGAGTCCTTGGGGAACGTGCTGGGGCTTTGCAGCAATAGCGGCTTCGGAAACAAGCATCATGTCAAGCCTTGGCTTGAATGCCGCTGACGGCGAGATCGATCTTTCCGAGCTTCATGCTGCATGGTTTGCCTATACCCCTTTGCCGGAAGACGAGGGGTCGCAGGGTGGCGAGGGCATCTACACGACAGCGGGGCAATCGAGCGATATCCTCAATACTGGTGGGTGGGCCTTCACGGCAACGTCTATCTTCTCTTCGGGAATCGGCCCCGTTTTTGAAGACGATGCACCTTACAAAAACAAAGAGGGGATAAAGGCGTGGTTAGACGGGATCCCCTTCTATTATGCGCCTCAAGGAGATTGGTCGGTTTCTGAGGACGTGCGTTTTTTACAGGCATTCGAGCTTGAGGAAAGCTCAATTCTCCCTTCACCCGCGCTTCGCGACGGCGAAGGGAACTACCGATACAATCAAACCGGAACAGATGCCATCAAGCAAGAAATATCGGATGGTCGCGGTGTCGAAATTCTCTTCTGCGCTGACATGTCCATGCCCGGGCAGAGTGACCCCGCGCAGTACCTCAACACGGACACGTGGGCCCACTACACGTATGACGATGCCGCAATAACCCACGCGGTCACGATTATCGGGTGGGATGACTCATACTCGAAAGACAACTTCATCGAAGGCCATCAGCCGGAAAGCGATGGCGCTTGGATCGTCAAGAACAGCTGGGGATCTGTCGATGCCGAATTCCCCCATGCTAATCCAGGAGGGTGGGGTGTCGACGGCAGCGGGTATTTTTATTTATCCTACTATGACAAGAGCCTGGCTCTGCCCGAATCGTTCGAGTACAAAACCGATAACTACGGCGAGGGTGCCGACTACTATCTGATCAATCAATATGATTACCTTCCTTCAAGCGGTGTTTCGAACGTCGTGATGGATGAACGTGCTTCGATGGCGAACGTGTTTGAGGCGGAGGAGTCCCAGACGGTTCGCGCCCTTTCCTGCGAAACCGCAAGTCCTGGCAGCACGGTCACCTATCAGCTGTATCTTCTGAACGAAGCCTATTCGAACCCTCAGGACGGGACGCTGCTTACGGAGTTTTCGGAGACGTACCAATACGGCGGCTATCATCGCGCTCAGCTGGAAGAAGGCTTCTTTATTGCAAAGGGGCAGAGCTATGCGGTGGTGGCCACGGTCACCTCGTCTGCTGGATATGAGATCTTTGCCGATGCGGCCCTTAATAAAAAGGGAGTGGAGTATGTGAGCGAACACGATGGCATACAAAGAAGCACCTATGCTGTCGGGATTGTCAATCGGGGAGAGAGCTTTCTGTACGATAAGGGAGCTTGGATGGACTGGGTTGATGGCATCGACGAGATAAAAGTGGCCCTGATCGACGCTGAGAAGCGGGATTTCTACGACTACGACAATTTCGCCCTTAAGGCCTACGCGGATCCTGCAGCCGATCCTCCCTTGTCGAAAACGGTTGCCGTGCCGGATTTGAGCAACCTGATTGAGGCGGAAGCGCTTTCGGCACTTGAGCAGCTCGGTCTGCGGGGTCAAGCGGGCGAGCCCCGGTATTCCGATTCGATAGAGGCGGGGCGCGTGTCTGGCCAGGACTTCGATCCGGGGACATACGTGGATGAAAGCTCCGTGGTGACGTATTATCTTTCGCTTGGCAAGGATGGGCGGCTCATCCAGGGCGCCGGCGAGGAAGATGCCCCCGGCAGCTCAAGCGCAAACAGGCTTGCGTCGACGGGCGATCCCAGCCTGTCCGCAACGGCATCTTTGGCAGCGATCGCGATTGCGGCCGCCGTGTTTGGTTCTGTTGCCAGACGTGCGCGTGGCACGAAGTCGGAACAGCACAGGGATCCTCGATAGAGGAACCAAGCGATTCCCCTTGCTCAACGACAGAGCAAGGGGAATCATGTTATCGGGATTTGTCTTTGAGCTGGAGTCGCTCGCAATGGTGATGCTTGGGGGGCTGCGCATGTGCGGCCCCCTTTTTTCCTTGCCGCGTCTGTTCTTCCCGAGGTTTTGAAACGGGCGGCTCAGGCGAAATCGTTCGATTCCCCTGAGTCGCACCGGCGTTCAGGCGAATTTCTCAGACATTGTCAGCGATGCGCGGCTTCATCTCGTTCTCGTCGCCATCTGCCGCCTTGAGTCGTGCGAAGTAGTCCTTGGTCTCTTTCACCACGACTCCCGACAGGGCAATGAGCGCTATCATGTTCGGTATGGCCATGAGCCCATTGAAGATGTCGGCAATGGTCCATACGGCTGCAACGGTCATATAGGGACCAATGAACACGGCGGCAATGTACAGCCAGCGATACACTTTGACCGATTTCATGTTGCCGTTGCTGAAATATTCAAGGCAACGCTCGCCGTAGTAGTCCCATCCGAGAATGGTCGTGAAACCGAAGAGCACCAGGCAGGCCATAAGCACGAACGAGACGATGTCTGCGGGAATGAACGGCAACCCAGCTTGGAATGCCGCGTTGGTGACCGCCGCTCCTTCGAGCCCTGGCGTCTGGTAGGCACCCGTCATGACGAGGGCGAGGCCGGTCATCGAGCAGACGATGATGGTGTCAAGGAACGTTCCCGTCATGGAGACGAGGCCTTGTCTCACGGGCTCTTTTGTTTGCGCTGCGGCTGCTGCGATGGGCGCAGAACCAAGACCCGCCTCGTTGGAAAAGATGCCGCGTGCGATGCCCTTTTGCATGGCGACGATAATTGCGCCGAGCATACCTCCTGCAAGTGCCTGCATGCCAAAAGCACCTTCGAGAATGGTTGCAAATGCTCCAGGGAGCTTGTCGAGGTTTGCGAAGATGAGAATGAGCGAGAATCCTACATACAATACCACCATGGCTGGAATCACTCGCTCGGAAACCTTGGCAATGCGCTTCAGCCCGCCGATGACGACAAGGCCGACAAGTGCGGCCAAGACAAGGGAACCGATGACGGTCACGATGGAATAGTCCATGCCAAGGATGCTGACCGTCATGGCCTTGTCAGGATCGAAAAAGCCAGTGATGGCCGTTGATATAGAGTTGACTTGCGTGAACGTCCCAATTCCAAAAAGCCCGACGCACATGCCGAAAAATGCGAACGTTTTAGCAAGCCAGCGCCATTTCTGTCCCATTCCCCGTTCGATGTAGTAGAAGGGACCACCGAGGGTGTGCCCGGTCTGCTTATCGACGCTGCGGTATTTGACTGCGAGCAATCCTTCGGAAAACTTGGTTGCCATGCCAAAGAGGGCGGCGACCCACATCCAGAACATGGCTCCGGGGCCGCCCGCGACGATGGCCGTTGCAACGCCTACGATGTTGCCGGTTCCGATGGTGGCCGAAAGTGCCGTGCACAGGGCTGCGAAGCTGGTGACTTCGCCTTCTCCGCCGGTCTCGTTCTTGAGCATATAGCGTAGGGCCCGAGGAAGCTGCCGGAATTGAAGGCCCCTGAGACGGGCGGTCAAGAGGATTCCTCCAAAGAGGATGAGAACCATGAGGGGGATGCCCCAAATGAAGTCGTCGATGGTGACAAGCGCCGAATTGATTGTGCTGAAAAAGCCTTCCACAGGTTTCCTTTCCTTCTTCACCAGATAACAGCGTGAAACCCGCAGATATTAGATTGGTCCAAGCTGGAAAGGGGAGGAGACCTGAGACGCGCAGGCGCAAGGCGCACGTGTGCGACAATAAAGCTTCGCTCTGTCCTTTTGCCTGAGAGTTTCGGCATGTCTGCCTTGCCCCTTCGGCACCCGGTCCTGACGGCCGGAATTCTCCAGAGACCCCTCCTCGCCCTGTTTCGACTGATCCAGAGCGCATCAACGGGATGACGCTATAAAAGTGCAAGCGAATTGTAGCAGTTTAATCCGTAAGGCATTGCGGAAATTCCGGACAAAATCGTTTTCTAGATCTGTGCGGAGTTTGAATTCTTTATTGCAGGTTCTGTCTTTAAAGCTGCACTTGGTCTTACAAGCAAATCCCATGACGGGCGCGAGGGCCCTTAGGCCCGAGTGTCCGGTACGTTTTCGCAAGGGAAAAAA
>JAEZDJ010000026.1 GCA_023429565.1 Actinomycetes bacterium | reverse complement strand
TTTTTTCCCTTGCGAAAACGTACCGGACACTCGGGCCTAAGGGCCCTCGCGCCCGTCATGGGATTTGCTTGTAAGACCAAGTGCAGCTTTAAAGACAGAACCTGCAATAAAGAATTCAAACTCCGGGCGGCTGACCCGTGCCGCCAGCTGGGGCCGGTCTCGTCTGGCCCCGTGGCTCCTGTGCTACAATTCCACCGAGCATAAATGCGAACACCAAGGTTGACAAGGCGCGGTGTGACGCAGACGAGATGTGAGGGCATCATGATCAGACTGTACGACACCAAGCTGCGTACGAAGGTTGACTTCGAGTCCATAGAGCGCGGCAAAGTGGGCATATACGTGTGTGGACCAACGGTCTACAACCGCATTCATGTGGGAAATGCGCGCACGTTCATCAGCTTTGACGTCATCCGCCGCTACTTCATGTGGCGCGGCTTCGAGGTGACGTTCGTCCAGAATGTCACCGATGTCGACGACAAGATCATCGCCAAGGCGAACGACGAGGGTCGCGACCCTGCTGAGGTGGCGGCTGAATACACCGCTGCGTTCATTGAGGACATGCGCCGGGTGAACGTGCTCGACCCGGACATCCGACCCAAGGCAACGCAGGAAATCGGTTCCATGGTGGAACTCATACAGGAGCTCGTTGACAGTGGCCACGCCTATGAGGTCGACGGCGACGTGTACTTCAGCGTGCGCAGCTACCCTGGCTACGGAGAACTGTCCGGCCGCGACATTGACGAAATGGAGAGCGGACACCGCGAGCTGCGTGCGGAAGGCAAGGGCCTGGAGGGCCGCAAGCGTGACCCCCTCGACTTCGCGCTGTGGAAGGCGGCGAAACCGGGAGAGCCTTCATGGGAATCGCCTTGGGGCCAAGGTCGTCCGGGATGGCATGTCGAGTGCTCGGCTATGTCACGCGCTTACCTGGGTCTTCCCTTTGACATCCACGGCGGTGGCGCCGACCTGGTTTTCCCTCATCATGAGAACGAGCGTGCGCAGAGCGAGGCCGCCTGCGGCTGCCGGTTTGCCAACTACTGGATGCACAGCGGCATGCTCCGGATCAATTCCGAGAAGATGAGCAAGTCTCTCGGGAACTTCAGGCTGCTGAGCGACGTTCTTGACGTTGTGGATCCGGCGACGTTCCGCTTCCTCATGCTGCAGACGCATTACCGCAGTCCCCTGGATTTCTCCGAGGAGCGTCTGGCGGAAGCGCAAGCTGCTCTCATGCGCATCGCCCATGCGGTGAAGGCCCTTGATTGGGCGTTGGAGAACGCCGCCGACGTTCCGTCGCCGCTTGACACGCGTGCCCTTGCCGACCAGACCAGGAAAGCCAAGATGTCGTTCATCCTGGCCATGGACGACGATTTCAATGCCTGCGAGGCGCTGGGGGCCGTCTTTGGCTTCATTGGGGAGACGAATACCCAGGTGGCCGACAGGACCATCTCGTTGAGCGACGTGCCAGCCGTGCGGAATGCGCGTGACCTCATCGTGGAGCTCATGGGAGTGTTCGGCATAGACATGGTCGCGTTTTGCGCCACCGACGGCGAAGGAGCGTATCCGCCGGAACTCGTGCAACTTGCGGCGGATCTGACCGGCTATGAGGGCTCCGATGCCGCCGAGGCGGTCGATGCGTTGTTGGCAGCCCGCGCCGAGGCTCGGGCTGCCAAGGACTGGTCCCTTGCCGACGCCGTGCGCGATGGCTTGGGGCGTTTGGGCTTCGTCGTCGAGGATACCCCGCAGGGGGCACGCCTGACGTTTGAGGGCCGGTAGTCGCGGGTGATGAAGAAGCCGGAGCTTCTGGCGCCGGCGGGTGGGCGCTCTCAGCTTGAGGCCGCCATCCGCTATGGGGCCGATGCCGTGTATCTGGCCATCGGCCGGTTCGGCATGCGGCAGCGCGCCGAGAACTTCGCCTCGGAGGACATCCCTTCCGTCGTCGCACGGTGCCATGCGGCGCAGGTGAAGGTGTTCGTGACCGTGAACACTCTCATGGATGCTGATGACATCGCGGCGTTGCCTGGCTATCTGGAGGCGCTCGCCGCGGCGGGAGTCGATGCCTTCATCGTCGGCGATCTGGGGGCCAATCGCCTGGCACGGAAACATGCACCCGGGGTGGCGGTGCATGTGAGCACCCAGGCGTCCGTCAGCAATGCGGAGGCTGCCTGTGCGTGGCATGAGATGGGTGCCCGTCGGGTGGTGTGCGCCCGCGAGATGAGCGTGGCGGAGATCGCCAGGATGCGTGCCTCCGTGCCACGCGATCTTGAGATAGAGGCATTCGTGCACGGTTCCCTGTGCATGGCCGTTTCCGGGCGCTGTCTCATCAGCGCGGCTCTGAACGGCCGCTCGGCCAATAAAGGACAGTGCACGCAGCCGTGCCGTTGGAACTATGCATTGATGGAGGAAAAGCGTCCCGGCGAATTCTTTCCCATCGAGGAGGACGCCCACGGTTCGTATCTCATGAACGCGTGTGATCTCAACATGCTTTCCCATCTGGATGACCTTGCGGCCGCAGGCGTCGATTCCTTCAAGATAGAGGGGCGCAACAAGCGGGCGTTCTACGTGGCCACGGTGGTCAACGCGTATCGACGGGTGATTGACGGCGAGGATCCGTCCTCCGTCGAACCGGAGCTGTACACCGTGTCCCATCGTCCCTATGACACGGGCTTCTACTACGGATCACCCACGCAGGCGTCCGACGTTGACGGATATGAGAAGGACTGCCTCCACGCCGCCACGGTGCAGGCGTGCAGGTTGGAAAGGGAGGGGCTCTGGCGGGTTGAGGCGACCTGCTTCAACCGCTTTTGCGAGGGGGATGTGTTGGAGGCCCTGGTTCCCCAAGGCGATGTGCGGGCCATCCCCATCCGCACCTTGGCGTGGCTGCCTCGCTCTGCCGTGGAGGGCGTGTTTTCGTCTCCTGTCGCCGTTCCCGTTGCCAACCGGTCTTCCGAGACCTATGCCTTCACGAGTCCTTCTCCTCTGTCGCGAGGCGATTTCTTACGGGTGCGTCTGGGCTCTTCCTCAGAGGTCTCATCGATTGTGTGACACGTTGCCGCGGTTCGCTGTTGACGGGTGCATTCATGCATGCTTCTTGTTATGATACTTGCCAAAGCCAGTCCCAGGGAAAGGGGTTTGCTATGGGAACGAAGGCAGCGGAGGCGCTCGACGTGTCATTCGACGAGCTGCCAAACTACCTGCACGCCAAGCACTCGGTGTATATGGAGGTGGATGGCGCCACCTACTATTTGACCGACGTCAACGACCGCTATTGGCGAGCCCAAGACACCACCTCGTTCAACGACAAGGGACATTATGTCGACGTGAGCGAGCTCGTGACGACGGTCGGCGAATTTCTGAGCCTGCCGTTCGTCGATGGGCGATCCATCGAGGATGTGTTTGGAGAATCGGTCTTCTACGCATCGGAGAAGGACAAGTAGAAACAAGAGGAGCGGCTGCGAGGGCGGCCGTTTTTTAATGGGAAGAGATTCTCCCCGACGCTGCCGTTTCGATGCGGTTGGTGTCCGTTTGCCTTTTGAGGCTCCTGGGTGGGGAAGGCCCCAATGGGCCTCCGTGCCCCGACGGCTGGAATCCTTGCAGCGTTTTCCGTGGGCAGCGCGTTCTGCAACGAGAGCGCGATGCTGGCTCGCAATGTCTTCCATCTGCTGATTCATGCCAATATCACCTTCCTGGAAATGGTATTATCCACTTCGTGCGTTCTCTTAGTGGCTAATAGCGGAATGATAGGATGTGAGTGGCATAGATGAAAGATAAAACCATGCAGGCTGACGGACAGCCCAAGGTCCGAGTGGGGACGGTGGTGAAGTTTGCCGGTGCCGTCGTCGCGACGCTCATCGGGTCGGGCTTTGCTTCGGGCCAAGAGGTCATCCAGTTTTTCACGTCGTACGGAGTTGCTGGCATCATTGGATCCATCATCGCCATCGTGCTGTTCGCCATCGTCGGCGCGGTGTTCCTTAATTACGGATTCACCCACAAGGGCGATGATGACTTCTCGAGCTTCCGACACTACTGCGGCAAGGCCATCGGCACCTTCCTCGAGTGGTTCACCATCCTGTTCTGCTTCCTGGTGGGCATCATCATGATCTCGGGATCAGGCGCAACCCTGAATCAGTACTTCGGCATTCCTCAGCTTGCCGGAAGTGCGCTCATGGCCGTGCTCGTTTTGGTGAGCGCCCTGTTCGGTGCGCGGCGCATCGTCGACATCCTGGGGTCGATCGGGCCTTTGACGGTGGCGTTTCTCCTGTTCCTCTCCCTGTATGCAATCGTGACCAACTTTTCGGGAATCGTCAACGCCGATGCCGCCATCGCGGCTGCCGGTGACTCGGTGTCCTACGGTGTAGGCGACAGCGCTGGATGGTTCGCCATCGGTGCCGTCATGTACGTCGCCTACAACCTGCTTGCGGGCGTGCCCTTCATGTCGGAGATGGGACGGGAGGCGTCCTCTCGCAAGGAGGCGGTGCTCGGCGGCGCGATTGGCGGCGCGGTTCTGGGCATCTGCGCCCTTTTGCTGAACCTCGCCATGCTCTCGTCGTATGCAGAGGCTTCGCAGTACGAGGTGCCGGTGCTTCACTTCGCGCAACAGATTTCTCCCATCGTCGGGTTCCTGTTCACGATCATCCTCCTGGCGGAGATATACAACACGGCCGTCCCCATGCTGTGGACCGTGGCCAGCCAGTTCGTTGATGAGAAGAAGGACATGCGCAAGTATCGCTTCCTGCTGTGCTTCCTCACGGTCATCATGCTCATCGGCGGCCAGCTGCCCTTTGGCGTCCTGGTGGGCCTCATCTACCCGTTCGTCGGGTACTTCGGCATCGCGTTCATGGCGATCATCGTGGTGTACTATATCCGGTGGGCATTCAAGCGGAGGAAGGGCTCCGGAGACATCGCCTAGGGGAGCGTCGCTCAAAACGAGTCCCTCGAACAGGCGAGCCCCTTTCGTGTCATGCGGGTGAGAAGCTTCAGACGTGCCGACGGCACGATGACGAACCTCGAACCCGGTCTGACGCGAAAGGGGCTCGCTCAGCGATGCGCCGGACTTTTGCCGTCTCCGCATAAACAGCTTGTTCGAATCAGGAAAGGAAGCAGGCATGGAACACTCATTTGGGGCCGCATCAGACAATTTGATCAAGCGAGAGCAGGAACATTTCGCTCCCGCAGGCCGCATTCCCTATTACGACGTCGTCCTTGACCATGGCAGGGGTGCGCTGCTGTATGACGTGGATGGGAATGAGTACATCGACCTGCTGGCCAGCGCTTCGGCGACCAACGTCGGCCATTGCCATCCCCTGGTCGTGCAGGCGATCAAGGATCAGGCGGAGAAGCTTGTCCACTACACGCCGGCATACTTCTATCATCGGCCTGAGATCGAGCTCGTTGAGAAGCTTGCGAGCATCGCTCCGGGAACGAGCCCCAAGAAGGTGGTGTTCGGCAATTCCGGATCGGACGCCAATGACGCCATCATCAAGTTCGCCCGGGCCTATACCGGCCGTCAGGACATCGTCAGCTTCGTCGGCGCCTACCATGGCTCCACTTATGGCTCGATGAGCGTTTCGGCCATCAGCCTCAACATGCGGCGCAAGATGGGACCCTTCCTGCCTGGCGTCCATCATATTCCCTATCCCGATCCGCAGAGGCCCGAGGTGGCCGGACTCTCTGAAGAGGAACAGGCGCGCTATTACCTGAAGCCGCTTGAGGACATGGTCGCCTCCTATCTGCCGGCCGAAGACATCGCCTGCATCATCATGGAACCCATCGCCGGCGATCTGGGACTGGTCGTGCCGCCGCAGGCCTACATGGACCAGCTGCATGCGTTTTGCCAGGAGCATGGCATCCTGTTTGCCGTCGACGAGGTGAACCAGGGCATGGGCCGCACGGGAACATGGTGGTCCATCGAGCACTTTGGCATCGAGCCTGACCTGCTGTCGACGGCGAAATCGCTGGCTTCGGGCATGCCCCTTTCGGCCGTCATCGGCAAAGCCGAGATCATGGACAGCCTTGACTACCCGGCTCACCTGTTCACGACCAGCGGCAATCCCGTCTGCTGTGCCGCGTCGCTTGCGACTATCGCCGCCATCGAGCAGGACGGCCTGATCGAGCGGTCGCAGACGTTGGGAGCCTACGCCCGCGGACGGTTCGAGGCCCTGTCTGAGACGTTTGGCATCGTGGGCGGCGTGCATGGGTGTGGGCTGAACCTTGGCATTGACATCGTCGACGCCGAAACGGGCGAAAAGAACGTCCGCGACGCGCTGAAGATAGTCTACGAGGCTGCCCGACACGGAGTGCTCATGATCTGCATCGCGGGATCGGTGCTGAGGTTCCAGCCGCCACTCGTCATCACCGACGAGCAGCTGGATCAAGCGCTTGCCGTGCTCGAGCAGGCGGTGGCGGATGTCGAGGCCGGACGCGTTCCCGACTCCATTGTTCCTGAAGGGCGCGGCTGGTAGGGAACGGGGAGGGCAGCGCTCCTTCGTTGACTTCATCATGCGGGGTCGAAACCTTCACCGGTTTTGACCCCGCTTTGTTTGCTATGGCAGCGTGCGCTTCTTTCCGTTAAAGGCTATTCCCAAGGTTCAAGGCTTGATGCGTCGATTGCTGCCAGATACCCGAACACCATCCCTGGAGCGACGGTGCCCCCTGCTCCGTTGTAGTATTTGCCCGGCGTGCCGCATCCTGCATTGTTTCCGCAGGCGTAAAGTCGGGGGACGACATCCCCTCCCACATGCATGACTTGTCCGTTCTCGTTGGTGAGCGGGCCTCCTTTCGTTCCTTGCAGGAAGGGCGTTATCTCCGCCGCGAAGAAGGGTGGGGTGTTCATGGGGGCTAGACAGCTTGTCGGACGTCCGGGGCCGCCTTGGTCGAAGGTTGACTCTCCTCGGTGGAATTCGCTGTCTATGCCCTGTTCGGCGTCGGTATTGAATCGCTCGACTTGGGCCAGGAAGTTCTCTTTGTCAATGCCGATGAGGTCGGCCAGCTCTTCGAGCGTGTCGGCTTTGAACACCCATGCAGGAGGTTCGGCCGCAGCTTCCACGCCCCAGAGGTTTCCACCGCTGTCGGGGGTGGCAACACCGTCTCCTCCAGCATTTCGATTGCGGTTCCCCTGATCACAGACATACCACGCAGGGACATTGGTGTACTTCATCTCGCCTGTGGTTTCGCGGCCGTTTCCGAATCCATACCAAAACGAATCATAGCTTGCCGCTTCATCGCAGAATCTTCTGCCGTATCGGTTGACCCAGAGCGAGCTCGTGTCGCTTTGGTAGCAGAGGGGAGCTATGTCTGAATTGACCTCCCCTTTTGCGTAGGCTTCCTCGCCGATCTGCTTGTAGGCGCAATTGCCCCAGCCATAAGACATGAGGGCGAGGTCGCACCCGACCGCCTGCGCCATTTTGATTCCCTTGCCGTCGCATGTGGAAACCTGGAAGGAGCAGGGGCTTGGCATGTCGAGATACTTGTCCTTCATCTCATCATTGTAGTCAAATCCACCAGCGCCCAGCAAAACTCCTCGCGTTGCCTTGATGAACAGCTGTCCTCCGCCCTGGGTTGTCGCAACGACGCCGAGCACTTCCTGTCGCCCGTCTTCAAGGGGCCGAGAGACGAGCCGTTCGGCGGTTGTGTTGTAGAGGAAAGTCCCACCGAGTTCCTCGATGCGATTCGCTTGGGGCGTCGTGTAGCCACCCCCGCTTGTGGGCTTCCCGTCCGCGCCGAGTGGCCGGATCGTGCGGGTTGCGGTGGTCGCTCCTTCCCACTGCTCATGGTAGTCGGTCCGATCGGCGATGGTCCACTCCACCCCTGCTTCATCGGTGATGAAATCAATCATCTCTGAGCCATGTTCGATGTAGGCATCGATGATCGCCTCGGTGGAAAGGCCGTCTGCCACCTTGGTCATATAGGTCTTGGCAGCCTCTTTGGAGTCTTCTGCATACGAGTTGCACGGGATCCAGACGGATCCGCCGGACAGGGCGGTGGTGCCGCCGGGCTGAGAGAGGGCTTCGATGACTATGACGGACAAGTCGTTCGTGGCGGCCTTCAGGGCTCCCGTGAGAGCGGTTCCTGCTCCCACAACGACGAAATCTGCCTCCTCGTCCCAGGTTTGGGGTATTCCCGTATCGCTCACGGCTGCTGCCGACTTTGTGGCTGGCGCACAACCTGCCAGTCCCATCGTCGCTGCGGCCGCTGCTCCCGTGGCTGCCAAACCCAAGAAACTTCTGCGGTCAAGTTTGGGCTGTGCTATGCTTCCCATGTTTTGATCCCCTTTCGTGGCGGCTCAAGTTTTGCCAGATCGCGCCCTTTTCGGCACGGTTCGTCGGACATTTCCGCCAACATGCCCTTGCTGCAGACTACTGATGAGGTGGGGAACCTCCATCGGCGAAAGGGGTTGATTTACAGTGCCTGTTCGCATCTCTGTGAATCTCGTACCGTTGGTACGAGAAGGGGAAGGGGAGAGAGTGATGAAGAGAGCCAGCGTCGTCGAAACCATTGTGGGGGATGCTCGCATCGTGAAAGGTCAAGGTGATGCCACAGCCGCCTTTTCTTTTTATGTGGCGTGGTTTCTTTTCGCCCTGCTTTCCCGGGCATACTTCATGGACAGTTTCCATGTCCTCGACAGCTGCTGGTTTACCCTCGCAGCCTCGGTGTCGTTTTCCATCACGATGGCCTTCTGCTCCTTCCGACACGTTTCTTGCCAGACATTCAGGCTTTCGCGTCTCTCTTTTTTTGGAGCGGTGGCGGCTGCAGCGATTTCATTGATTCTGATGGCCTTCATCCCCTCCTTGCCCGGTTTTCACGCCGTTGTGGGGTGTCTGGTGGGACTGAGCCTTGCGCTTGCGCTCTCGGTTGCCCATCGGGTTCTGGGGAAGGGCAGCCGGCGAGAAGGCCTTGTTTTTTCACCTGTGTCTTCTGCGGAGCTTGCATCGTGTTCTTTTTGGTTTCCTGGCTTGTCGACTGGAATCAGCTTCCTGTTGCTTTGCTGGTCGTTTTGGGTGCGTCGGTGGCATTCTTCGTGCGCGATTCCGGCGAGGCGCGCAAGGAGCATAAATCCGAAGGTTTGGCTCCTGCGCCCTCTTCGGCCGCCACCAAAGGGAAGTCGCTGCTCCTCTCTACGCTCGCTGTGATACTTGCGGGATTTCTCCTTTCCTTTCTTCTGGCCATGTTTCCTCGAACAACTCATTACGCAGGTATGTTCGTGGAAGTGATTTTGGGAGGGACAAGCGCCGTTGCTTGGGGCGCACTGGCGCTTGGCGTTTTCATCCTCATGCTCGTCGTCCTTGGAGTCGGTAAAAACGATCCTTCCCTTCCCCTTCTTGCCTTTGTCCTTCTCGTCCTTTTTGCGGGGATGTGTCTGACGGTCCCCTCGATGTCCGTCGACAATTCTCTGCCGTTCCTTCTGATCACGCCTGCCGCCTTGCTGTTTCTCGTTGCCGCTCTGTCCGTCTGGGGCTTTCTTCGCGATTCGCATTCTGGTGGGGCATTCTCTTCCGACCTGGCCGGATATGCCCTTGCGGGGTTCGGAGCGGTTGGGGCGGCCTTGTTTGCGCTGTTTTTCATCTATACCGTCGATTCCGTCTCGATAGTAAAGGAATACCTTGCGGCTGGAATCCCCATCGTCCTGACGATTTCGCTCATGTTGCTTTTCATCATCCTACGCAAGGAGTTGGTTGTCGCCTTCTATCCTCGCGTCACGTTTGACGAACCGCTTGACACTTCCGAGCTGGGAGGGAGATGCAGACTGCTTGCTGAAGTCTACGGATTGACTCCGCGCGAGCGGGAAATAGCGTCATTGTTTGCGGAGGGGAGGGATGCTCCCTATGTCGAAAAGACGCTCATGATTTCCAAGAGCACCGTCAAGACTCATGTGACCCACCTGTATCAGAAGGTCGGCGTTTCCTCGCGGCAAGAGCTGATCGACGTGCTTCATAGAGATTCCGGAGCGTGCTGAGTTTCTCTCTGTGAGAAATGATGTTCGGGGTCTTCTATGATTTTGCAAAGAAATGGCAAGGATCTTTTGAGTGACTGGCGACAACGGACGTCAGAGCCCGATACTCTGCTTGGCATCGTCTTGTCTCATCCATGCTGACCTCAATTGTTAAATGACGTCATTGCCTTAGGCTTCATCTTGTCCCGGTCCGTGATCGAACGCAGGACGCGGCAGGGATTTCCCACTGCCACGACGTTGTCGGGGATATCGTCCACCACGACGCTGCCTGATCCGATGACCACATTGTCTCCGATGGTTACGCCGGGCATCACTTTGACACCGCCTCCGAACCACACATCGTTGCCCACCGTTATCGGATAAGCGAATTCGTAGCCCTCATGGCGCTGCTCGCGGTCAGCAGGATGTCCGGCAGCGTAGAATCCGCAGTCGGGGCCAACGAGCACGTTGTTCCCGAAAGAGACCTTTGCCGGATCAAGGATGATGAGTCCATGGTTTGAAAAGAAATCCTCCCCAACCTCTACGTTGTAGCCGTAGTCGCACCAGAACGGGGGCAGGATGGTGATGTGCTGGCCAATTTTCCCGAGCAGCCCTTCAAGCAGCGTCCTTTGGCCGACCGCATCGGAGGGTTTCAGTTGATTGTATTCATGGCAGCGGTCCTTGCATGCGTTCCGTTCGGATATCAGCGTCTCGTCTTCCTCTGGAAGATAGAGCATTCGGGAGAGCATCCTTTCTTTCTCTGTCATAGGTGTGTTGCCTTTCCTCTTTGCGTTTCCGGGTGGGGTCTTTCCTGTCCATGATGGCATCAATGACCGATGCGGTGGTGCCCTTCACGCCAAACGCATCAGTCATGGACGCTTGCTCTCTTATTGCCCCCTGCTTGTGCCAGCCATGGTTCTGCCGAGTTGCCGAGCCCTTTGCAGAGCATCAGTGCTCTGCACCTCGCCCTTTCCATTCACGCCGGTGACGATGAGCTGGCCACGGTCAATCCATTTGCGGTCCTCGAGGATGAGTCGATATGATGTCCTTATCCCCTCAAACACACGTTCTTCGCTCATGTCCCCACAGACGACGAGCATCGATTCCCTCACAGAAAGAGGCCTCTCGCCGACAATGAATGCATAGAGCTTGTCGATTGCTGCCTTGATCGAGGATGGAAACGAATACCAGTACAAGGGAGTGACAAGTGCCAAGGCGTCGGCATTGGCCAAGAGAGGTGCGAGCTTGTTGAATTCCTCGTCCATGACGCAAGCCGTCCCGTTGCTGAAGCAACGGTCGCAGGCTTGGCAGGGCTGTATCGTCTTTCTCCCGGTATCGAATCGCTCGACTTTCGCACCTGACTCCCGTGCGCCTCTCGAAAACTCTTCAGCCAGAAGATCGCTGTTTCCCTTGATGCGGGAGCTTCCAGTGAGTACAAGAATGTTCTTTTCCATGGTCGGTCCTCTTTTCTTCTCGTCTTCGTTGCCATTGTCCTCTCTGCATAACGGTCAGGAAAGTACGCACTGTCGGGGTATATACTTTCCTTTTGGAAAGCATTGGCAATGACCTGCCGAGTTGCGGGAGAAATAAAGTCACGTGCTGTGCAATCTCTCCAAAGCGAATGGGGAGCAAGAGAACATGATGCTGACACGATCGATGGCTCGATTTCACAGAGGAGATAACGCATGGCAATGGAAGGCTGCAGTCCGACCGGCACGAACATATACGATACAGACTTCGGGTACACCCTCTCACTCATAAATGGGAAGTGGAAGATGATTGTTATGTATTGGTTGCGCGAGCATAAACCGGTCTTGAGGTTCAATGAACTCAAGCGTTGCTTGGGAAGCATTTCGTACAAGACGCTGAGCAGCACACTTAAGGAGATGGAAGCGGACGGGCTTATCGTGCGGACCGAGTATCCGCAGATTCCTCCCAAGGTTGAATATCGACTTTCGGAGCGCGGCGAATCCCTCATTCCCGTGCTTGATGCGATGTGTGAATGGGGCGGCAGGAATCGTATCTAGCAAACGGAACCGACGGCAGAAACGCCGATGCTCACATTCCCTCTTCATGGAGGTCTTTGGGAATACCTGTTTTCCGGCAAACCTACAAGGCGAAGGCAGAAGTGCACGCATCCTTGCGGCCGCGGTCTTCTGGCCTCGCCATTTACCGCGGCACGATGAGAGTGCGTCCATCCATGAAATGACGGTGCTTGACGAGGCATTGGGGCGAGAAGGGAGTGCCATGTGCGGGGTAAATCCGCGTTGGTTCGAGAGCGATCATCGTGTCCCATGATCGCTGGAATTCAGCCATGTCGTCGATCCATATGGTGTGCTTTCGCAGGCTGATGATGGCGTTCATGGCAGCATCTCCGCAGAAAAGCTTGCCGGATTCCGTAAGGAGAAGACCGATGGAATCGACGGTATGTCCCGGCAGAAACACGATCCGAAGAGGCAATCCTAGCTTCTCAAACACTTGGTCGTTCTCATTTTCGACAAAGATGCCGCGTTCTCCCAGATGGACAGGCGGAAACTCAAACGTCTTCTTCACGAGGCCAAACAGTGCTCCCACACGCGTTGCGTAACCGCCGTGGGGGTCGTCCATGCTTCGGCCTGCCTCCAAAGCCGCCACGCCCTTTGGGTGCATGACGACTTTGGCAGGGGTCTTTTTCAGCAATGCTGCCAGAAACCCAGCATGATCATCGTGGGCATGGGTGAGGAAGACATACGCGAGATCCTCGGGGCTGCACAGGCTGCTCAGGCGCTTCAGAAACGTTTCTTCTCCACCAGGGTATCCCGTGTCGATGGCGATCCAGCCGCAGGGAGTCTCTAAAAGATAGTTCTTGCTGACATACCCGCCAATGTTGTGTACCCGAACATTCGACATCGTCCCTTGCCTTACTTTTGCCCAGCAACTTCTTTGAGTGTGCGGAAACGGGGGTGGAGCAGGACGAACAGAGCGACGAACGCCATGATGGCGCCGCCGACGATGATGGGCAGGGGAGCCCAGATGCCGTAGAGGACGGTGCTCGCCGTTGGGGCGATGACGAAGGTGAGGCCGTTGGTCGCGCCGATCAGCCCCGCCAATCCTCCCTGCTCGTCAGGGTTCACCAGCAAGGTGGGCCCTGCGGTGTATCCCGGCATGGCGATGCCGAGCCCCAGGCCGATGAGCAGAATCGAGACGATGAGAACGCCGACGCCTGCGGAAGGGACCATCGCGACGAATCCGACGAATGCCACCAAGCATCCGACGCGCAGCAGCGTTGCAGGCCCCCAGTTGCTCTTCGGCACGATGAGGCTCTGGGCGACGATCATCCCGATGCCGGCGGCAAGCAGGACGCCACCGGTCACGAGACCGGTGGTGGCCGAATCAAGGCCAAAACGGTCTTGCACGATAAAGCCTGAGATCACCTGGATGAATCCGAGCGCGGTGAACATCCCGAACCCGGAAAGCAGGAAGGGCCATACGCGGCTGTCGTTGGGCTTGATGTGAACGGGATTCTTGATGAGTTCGGTCTGAGGTTCCTTGCGCAGCACGAAAACGATGAGGATGAGGCCGATGCCCAAGAGCACGGGCACGGCGACGATAGGGGCTATCAGGCCGAACACGGACAGCGTTCCGCCCATGACCGCGCCTGCGACCATCGCCACGCCCTGGACGGCGCCGATGCCGGCCATGCCTTTGACGCGAGCCTCTTCATCGTCGGTGACCCGGGCAACGTAGGCTTGCGAGGTGGGGAGCACGGCCGAAATGGCCGATCCGAACCCGATGCCCCTGAACAGCACGAAGAAGGCGAACAGCACCCCGCCGGTCACCATTCCCTGCATGCCCGCTTCTGAAAGGATGGCGAAAAACGCCATGGTGGTCGTGGCAACCGCAAAAGCCGCCATGAGGACTTTCTTGCATCCCCACGATTGCGAGCGCCGGCCCCAGAACTGGCTGGTGAGCACGACCATGATGGCCGCGACGCTGATGGTGACCCCGATTTGCCATTCGGCCAGTCCCACCTCTCGCGCCAGAGGCGCAATGATGGGGTTGAGGGTCATCTGCCCGAAATAGGCCAGGAACACGGCGGCCAGAAGGACGGGTATCTGCGATCGAGATGCCGCTTGCGACGATGACACGCTCTTCCCTCCTCGAGCTTGCTTCTTGGTTTCGAGAGGGGGAGAGATGGCCGGTCCCTCCTTGGCGGTTTCTTGTTGGGCGGTCGGTAAAGACATGTCGCCTCCTTTGGCGATAAAAATTAGAATAAGCTAACTTTTGCATCATAGCAAAGTGTCGCCCGCGGTGGGAAGCCCTTTGTCCGTATCGAGGAATCGAATGTCCCATCGGCATCATCAAGGGAGTGTCCATTCGTTTTCAAACTCTTGGCTGAACCGTCTCATGCTTTTGTGTCCGATGCGCTCTGAGATTGTGCCAAACGCTTGGATCTCCTCCGGGTCCAGGCTCAGGCAATGCAAAACTCCGCGTTTTTGTGCCCG
This sequence comes from Actinomycetes bacterium, assembly GCA_023429565.1. Classification (GTDB taxonomy): domain Bacteria; phylum Actinomycetota; class Coriobacteriia; order Coriobacteriales; family Eggerthellaceae; genus JAEWQO01. The sequence continues at coordinate 525 of JAEZDJ010000026.1, read as the reverse complement.
AAGAACCGACGTACGTTTCTTTGTCGTCAAGTTCGATTATACTTTTGAGCCATGGATGGTGGTTTCTGACGGCAGAGGTGGGTTGGCGGGCGTCGACGACGCATGCGCGCGGTCACTCGTTGCTCTCTCCGGCCTGTCGAGAGCGGCCTCATGGATAGATAATGCAAGAATGCCCGCTCGGACCGAAAGTTCCCTGCATGATAAAACTGCGAGACACGGTAGGCGTTGCCGTCTTTCTGCTTCTTGTCCTTGTGCTGTGGTGGGCGCTCTCGGCGCTGCCCGGTCCCCATCGAGTCCAGGTGACGGAAGATGCCCCAGGCTCCTATGACCTGTCGGTTGCGGATTTCCAGAATTCTGTCTACGGCGTTGCCTCAGGGTGGGACAGCTGGCCCGATCAGCTGTATTCCCCCGAGGAACTGGCTGAGGCGGAAGATCCCGTGTCTCACGAGAGCCTGGACTTTTCTCAGGTGCAATACGCCACCCATCGCCTGCAGCTCGACCTTGTTCCCGGCAGGACCTATGGGC
>JAEZDJ010000024.1 GCA_023429565.1 Actinomycetes bacterium | reverse complement strand
CCTTAATTGAATTCGTAAGTTGAACGCCTGTCCAGTTTAATCATGCAATTGGATGGGTGCGAGCCCTTGCCCTATGTGAAGGCCTTCTGGCCTGAGCATGGGGCACTTTTCTTCTCTGGGCTGTTTTCCTACCATGGACAAGCCCTTCTCCTAGCCCCGGGAAGGAGGACTTCATGCCTAAGAAGAAGGGAGCGCACCTGAGCTTCGATGACAGGTGCGAGATAGAGGACATGCTCAAAGAGGGCGCATCCTTTCGGGAGATCGCCCGGAAGCTCGGGGTGTCGCCCGCGACGGTGTCAAACGAGGTAAAGCTCAACAGGGTGTTTTCCAAGCCAAAGGCGATGCCCGCGAAGGCCCAATCAAGGTGCTCGAAGTATCAAGACTGCACCAAGGTCGCGCTTTGCCCCCTGTGTCCCTCCCATGCTGCCGCCTGCAAGCGCTGCGGCAAGAAGCGCTGCTGGGACATCTGCAAGGAGTTCGACCCGCACACCTGCAAGCAGCGCGAGCGTGCACCGTTTGTCTGCACGCACTGCTTCAAGCGAGCCTGGTGCACCTTCGAAAAAGCGCGCTACATCGCATCCAAAGCTCAGGTGGCGCATGACGCGCGCCTGAGTGCAGCCCATGCGGGTATCTCCTGCAACCCGGAGGATCTTAAGGACATGGTGGACAAGGTCAAAGGGCTTCTGTCTCAGGGCCAGAGCCTTCAAGCCATTTGGGTGACGCACGAATCCGAGTTCCCGGTATGCGCGCGCACCTTCTACAGCTACATGGACAAGGGCGTTATGGGGCTTGCCAACATCGAGCTTCCCAAGAAGGTCAAGTACGCTCCGCGCAAGAAGAGAGCCGACGGTGAGCCCAAGATGGACCTTGCCGGCAGAACCTACGCCGACTGGCTCGCCCTGCCCGACAACCTCAAGCTGCTCACCGTTCAGATCGATTGCGTGGAAGGCCTTCGCCGCAACTCGAAGTGCATCCTCACGCTTCACTTCGTCCGTTTGTTCTTCCAGCTTTTCATCCTGCTTGAGAACAAGGATCAAGCCCATGTGAAGGCCGCCCTCGATGCGGTGGAAACCTATTGCGGGGGAGCCTTTACAGACGCCTTTCCCGTCATGTTGGGAGACCGCGGCTCGGAGTTCTTGGACTTCTCCAAGATCGAGACCGGCCTCGACGGGGCTCGCCGCACCCGCATGTTCTACTGCGATCCGGTGAAGCCCGGCCAGAAGGGAGCGTGCGAGAAGAACCATGTGGAGCTGCGAAAGATAGTGCCGAAAGGGACCGACTTCGACGTTCTCACGTTTGGCGACGTGGCCGAGGCATGTTCGCACGTGAACTCATATCCGAGGCCCGGCCAGGGGGCAGCCCCTCCAAAGCTCGCCTCCCTGGCCTTGCCTGCAAACCTGCTCGAGAGCCTCGGCGTTCATGCCGTCCCGCCAGATGACGTGATCATGACGCCGAAGCTGCTCGGGCTTTAGCAATTCCATTCTACTCGATTCATCGGGGCTGGGTGAGGGTCTGCATATCTGCTTGCATCAGGTGTCCGGATTGCTTTTGCGAAACTTCTCCGGAGGCCTGCGTCAGCATGCCCTCGTTCGGGCATCTGTCCAAATCGCTTGCTCGAAGAGCCCCCGAGCGACCCTTCGATCGCAAAATTGAAAGCAAACTGGACGGCCTGAAGACCTTTCTCGTTCATAAACCGCTTCTGAGCCCTGAATGTCCAGGTTGCTATTGCAGTGTCCAGGTTGCGAATGCAATCAACCTTTCGCAATCCGTTATCCCCTTGAAGTACTTTTGTTTATATATGCTCTTGACTATTACTAGATTATATCTTATATTGGTTGAGGTCTGAAACACGAAATCTACCCGCTGCCGGTCCCCCCACCGGAATGCGGGCAGATTTCGTTGTGGGGGAGATGCCGTCACCACGCGCCCACATCAATCCCCTCTTCACCCGGAAAGCTTGGCAGGATCGCCGGCAGCAGATGCGCCAGCTCAAGCCGCGCGGACGACCGTCGCTTGAACCGTCATAGATCCGCATCGGAATTGCGCGAGATCCGGTGGCTTTTTTGCTGGAATCACGCCATGGAACTGCTCTCTGGCAGGGCTATCATGAGATAAGCGGGCCCGCACCAAACGAATACGACGCCACGGTGCCCGGGGTTTGCTCAGCATTCCCCGGCGAGCAAAGGAACGTCACGCCTCAGGACAGCTTGCGGCGCGCCTCCGCCCGGGCCCATGCGTCAATTTCCTGCAGCTGCTCAAGGCTTTCGACAGGTTGCACGTCGTGCGTCTCCATGACGGACTCGACGCATGAGGCAATGCCGAGGAACGTTCCCTCCCGCGCCAAGAAGGCAGCCACAGCCACCTCGTTCGCGGCGTTCATGACGCAGGGCAGCGTGCCGCCACGCTCGCCCGCCGCCCGAGCCAGCGAGAGGCAGCGAAACGTGTCGACGTCGGCATCGGCGAACTCGAGCGACCCGAGCTTCGTGAAGTCAAGAGATTCGACGGGGGCATTCCAACGCTCGGGATACGAGAGCGCAAACTGGATGGGAATGCGCATGTCGGTTGTACCCAGATGCGCCTTGACACTGCCATCGGCGAATTCGACCATGGAATGGATGGCACTCTGAGGTTGCACGACCACGCTGATGCGGTCATAGGGCATCGAGAACAAGTGATGGGCCTCGATGACCTCAAGGCCCTTGTTCATGAGCGTTGAGGAGTCAATGGATATCTTCGCCCCCATGTGCCAGGTGGGATGGGCCAGCGCCTGCTGGGGAGAAACCTCCTCAAGCTCCGCGCGCGTCCAGCCCCTGAACGGGCCCCCCGATGCCGTCACCCACAGTCGCTCGACCTCTCGTTGATCCTCGCCCAGCAGGCACTGGTAGATGGCGCCATGCTCGGAATCGATGGGCATCAGAGAGCCTGCCGGCCCAACGGACGGCGCCAAGCCGCACGCCCGGCGCTGCGCATCGACACGCGCTGCCATGGGTATGATGAGGTCTCCCCCCACGACGAGCGACTCCTTGTTCGCCAGAGCCAGAACCTTGCCAGCGCGCAGCGTCTCATAGCTCGCTCGCAGTCCAGCCGCGCCCACCAATGCGTTCACCACCACATCCGCCTCAGGCAAGCAGGCCAATCCCGCAATGGCATCGGAGCCGAATCCGACAATCGGGAGATCGCCGGACGGCATGGCCAGGTCCGCTCGTTCTTCGTGCCCCGGCACCGCAGGCGGTTCGCTCAGGCCAGTGGAAAGGAATTCCCCGACAGCAGGATTGTCGGCACACGACTCATCGCCCAGGGCCACCTGCCTCACGCCGAACTCACGGGCCTGCGCCAGAACCTCTTCGACACGCGTGCCGGCAGCCAAGCCGACGATTTCCAGCCTGTCGGCATGCCTGCGCACGACATCGAGCGTCTGGGTGCCGATGGACCCCGTCGAACCAAGCACGACGATACGACGACGCTGCGAACTGCTCATACGATTTCCCTTCACATCAGAACTTCGCGCTCCGGCCTGCCTTTGCGCAAGAAAACGACGCCCGCGTCTCTGCAGGCTATCCGGCGTACGGGATGCAGCCTCCCCCGACAAGCAGGATGGCAGAGGTCACGGCAACCAGGAACAGCGAGTCACATCGATCAAGCAGGCCGCCATGTCCCGGCATGATGGTTCCAGAATCCTTGAAGCCCGAATTGCGCTTGATGCGGCTTTCGGCAAGATCGCCCAGAACACCCATCAAACCGCTGATCAAGCCAAATACGAGTGCCTGAGGAACGCTCATCGTCACGCCGGGAATGAATGACATGCCCCACCAGAACAGCATGGAAGCGACAAGTCCGGCAAGGAAGCCCTCCCAACTCTTCTTGGGAGAGGTGCGGGGTGCCAGCTTATGCCGTCCGAATCGGCTTCCCACCAAATAGGCGAACGAGTCATTGGCCCAGACGCTCAGAAAAATGCCCAGAACGAGCACCGCCCCCCAGGGGTCGGGCAGAGAGGTCCGCACCACGATGATTCCCGACAAAAGCATGCCGCAGTAGGCGGCGCCAAAAAAGCTGATGCCCACATCAGGCACACGGGCGCGCATCCAAAACACATACCAGGCGATAAGGGCCAAGAGCAAGGCCAGGCTCACGTAGAGGGCACCGTTCAATCCCAGGAAGAAAACGCTGATCGGATACAGCATCGCAGCGATGATTCCCAGCATCTCGTTGGGAAGCTTCGCATCCGAACGCAACATGTAATAGAACTCCCCGGCCGTGATGCCCGCCGTTGCCACCAGGAGAAGCAAGGTCGTCCAATCGCTGACGAGGACGCACAGCACAGACACCATGATGTAGACGAAACCTGTGCGAAACCGGATTTGCAGGTCCGTTGGGTTTCGCAGCTTTTTGGGAGTCTTGTCCTGGGCGAATTCCTTAAGCCGGTCTCCCCGCGAGCGATCGCAGGGCGGCACGCCGCTCCCGTCAGACGCTTCGCTTTCGGACCGGGGCCGAACCGTGGAGGAATCGCCTGCCTTGCGCCTGGCAGGAGGCCTCGCCGGCACCTATCTCACCGCCCCGAAGCGACGGTCGCGTCCCTGGAAGTCCAGCAAAGCGCGCAGGAGCTCATAGCGGTCGAAATCCGGCCAGAGCACATCGGTACAGTAAAATTCCGCGTAGGCAGCCTGCCACAGCAAGAAGTTCGAGATACGCATCTCTCCACTCGTGCGAACGATGAGGTCCGGATCGGGAATGTCCCTCGTGTATAGAAGCTGCTCGAACTCTTCCTCCGTCGGCGCCGAGACCGCACGCCCCTCTTCCGCCTCAGCCGCCGCATGGCGCATGCACGCATCGACCGCTTGAAGCAGTTCCTGCCGGGCACCGTAATTCACGGCCACCACGAGCGTCATGCCGTCGTTGTCCTTCGTCTTCTGCCAGGCATCCTCAAACGCCTGGCGCGTCTCCTGGGGCAGCATGGAGGCGTCTCCGATGGTGCGCACGCACACGCCCTCTTCATGGAGACCGTCGACTTCGGCCAGTATGGTCTTTGCGAAAAGGTCCATCAGGCCTGCAACCTCGTCCTGGGGCCTCTTCCAGTTCTCGGTCGAGAACGAATAGATGGTCAGATAGCGCACTCCCACGTCGGAGGCGCAACGAATCGCCTCGCGAACCGCATCGATGCCGGCCCTGTGGCCCTTGAGCCGATTGAGGGCGCGCTTTTTCGCCCAGCGTCCGTTGCCATCCATGATGACGGCAACGTGCTCAGGAATGCGGGTGAGGTCGAGATTCGCTGGTTCAAGCCCTTCCGGCGGATTGGGGAATATGTAGTCGAGCGGTTTATTCAACCTGCTAGATCTCCATTACTTCCGCTTCTTTTTTCCGGAACGCCTCATCCACCAGGCCGACGTACCTGTCGGTGAGTTTCTGTATCTCGGCCTCGGCGCGACGCTCGTCGTCCTCCGGCAGCCCGTCATCCTTGGCGGCACGTTCGATGGCGCTGTTGGCATCACGGCGCGCGTTGCGCACCGCCACGCGCGACTCCTCGGCGTATCCCTTGCATTGCTTCACGAGATCGCGACGGCGCTCTTCGGTCAACGCGGGAAACGGAAGCCGGATGACCGATCCGTCGTTTGAAGGCGTCACTCCCAAGTCGCTTGCCAAGATGGCTTGCTCGATGGCCCCCAGCACTCCCTTGTCCCAGGGCTCGATGACGAGAAGGTGGGCATCGGGAGTCTTGACGCCCGCCATCTGGTTGACGGGAGTGGGCACGCCGTAATAGTCGACCTTGATGCGGTCGAGGATCATGGCGTTCGCCCTTCCCGTGCGCACGGAGGCGAAATTGTCGCCCAGCGACGCGAGCACCTTTTGCATGCGGTCTTCCGCCTGCATTAAAATATCATTCACCATATGAGGATTCCTTTCACCCAGCTTCTGCCCCATGAGCGGCCAAAGCCGTCACGCATGACGTGCCTATTCTACCGTGGTTCCAACGTCTTCGCCCATCAAAGCCCGCGAAATGTTTCCCTTGACCGTCAGGTCGAACACGATCATGGGCATATGGTTGTCCATCGACAGGGACGTGGCCGTCGAGTCCATGACGTTAAGCCCCTGGGCAAGAACGTCCAGGTAGGAAATGCGATCGTACTTTTTTGCCTGGGGATTCGTCCTCGGGTCGCTGTCGTACACGCCATCGACCTTCGTCGCCTTCAGCAGGCAATCGGCATCGAGCTCGCACGCGCGCAACGCTGCCGTCGTGTCGGTGGTGAAATACGGGTTGCCCGTGCCGGCGGCCAGGATGACCACTCGACCCTTTTCCAGATGGCGGATGGCACGGCGCCGGATGTAGGGCTCGGACACTTCCTGCATGGTGATGGCGCTCTGCACGCGCGACTGAATGTCGTGGCGTTCAAACGCATCCTGGAGGGCGAGGGCATTCATGACCGTGGCAAGCATGCCGATGTAGTCAGCCTGTGCCCGATCCATTCCTTCTGCGCTGGCGGCAAGGCCTCGAAAGATGTTGCCTCCGCCCACGACAACAGCCACCTGAACGCCATTGCGAACGATGTCCGCGATCTCGTCCGCCAGATCGTCGACGACCTTCGGGTCGATACCATACCCGACGTCACCCGCCAACGCCTCGCCGGAAAGCTTGAGCAGGACGCGCTTGTATCGATACCCTTCAGACATAGGCTCTATCCTCTCGGTAAACGGTTTCTTCTTGAACAGCGCTTTCTATAGTACCCGAAAACGAAAGGGTCGACGCATCTCACCCTTTGCTTTTACGGCATTCCACGCAAAGGACAGACGCCCACGCCGCTCCTCTACAAAGATGCGGGACCGACCCCGTGGGTCGGTCCCGCAGAAAGCGCCCCGCCGCAACAGGTACGGCCGTCTTGACTGAAACGCTCCTCCGTCAAAAAGGGTCCGCCGGGAAAGCCCGACGCGCAGGCGAACGCTCCCGCCACGCCACGACCCCGCACCACGGATGGCCGCAGGCCTCCCTGCACAGGAAAAGGGCCGGCAGCGCCGGCCCCTCCGTTTATGCGTTGTCGCCGTTGGAACTGCTGCCGCCCCCAAGCAGGCGCTCCAGCGCCGAGGATGACGAGCTGTTCTGCTGGGTCGAGGAGCTTTGGGTGCTCTCGTCGGAGCCGAGCGTGACCTCCACCTGCTTGGTCTCGCCGTTGCGGTTCACCTCGAGCGACACCTTGTCGCCAGGGTTCTTCGACCGGATGTCCAGCATGAGGTCGCTTGCAGACTCCACCTGGGATCCATCGAATTTCGTGACGATGTCGCCAACTTCCAAGCCGGCATCCGCAGCACCTGAACCGCTGTTGACGGCCGCTATGTAGGCACCAGTGCTGACAGCCAGGCCATAACGCTGTGCGATCTGATCGTTGATCGTGGACAGGGACACGCCAAGCTGTGCGTGCGTCGGCGTCTTGCCGTCGATGATCTGCTGCGCGATATTCACCGCATAGTCCACGGGAATGGCGAAGCCCACTCCGGAGTAATTGCCCGAATAGGACGTGATGAGCGTGTTGATGCCGATGAGCTTGCCGTCGGAATCAACAAGGGCGCCTCCGGAATTTCCGGGGTTGATGGCCGCATCCGTTTGAATCATGTTGGGATAAATGGTCGTGGTGCCCGATCCGCCCTGCTGCGTGCTGCTATCCATGATCTGGGAGCGGCTCGTTGCGGACACGATGCCGGTTGCCACGGATTGCTCCAGGCCGAAGGGGCTGCCGATGGTCATGACCCATTCGCCGGTGACGAGGTTGTCGGATTCGCCAATCTCCACCGGGGTGAGGTCGGACGCGTCGGTTGCCTTGATGACGGCCAGGTCAGAACTCGGGTCGCTGCCAACGACCTCGGCGTCGTACTGTTCGCCGCCGACCGTGACCTTCAATGCGTCGGATCCCTCGATGACGTGATAGTTGGTTACGATGTAGCCATCTGCCGTGAGGACGACGCCGCTGCCGAGCGAGGACTGAGTCAACGTGCTCGACGAATCGCTGGAACCCGAACCATAGCCATACAGGCTGCCCGAGCTTGATTGGTTTGTGTACACGTCAATGGCGGCCACGGATGGGAGAGCCTTCTGGGCCACCGCCTCAGGAAGGGTGAGGTCCTCCGCCGCAGCATCAATGGTGGTGGACTCAGAGGAGCCGATCTGCGTCTGGGACGTGCCGCCGTCGGAACGCGAGCCAGTGGTTGACTGCCAAATGCCAAAACCGCCAAGGCCGATGATGCACGCAAGCGCCGCACCGGCGAACGCCACCCAGAACGTGCGCATGCCGTGGCTCTTCTTCTCCACCGTCACCTGGCCGGAGGTATAGCTCGGCTTGGGAGGTTGTTGGTAATGCGGCTGTTGGTAGTACGTCTGCTGAGCGGGCTGTGCGGCATGCTGCGCATGCTCTTCTCCCGTCGGGGGCACAGCGGGACCGCCGGTACCGGGGTTGCTCCCTTGCATATCTGCCATGTCGTTCACTCTCCTTGACTCGTCTCTCAATGAGGGTAGAGGTTACCGTTGATCATGCGGAAACCTTACCACGCGCCTTTTTAGCCAACCATGTTTGTACGTAATTGTCATCTTTGCGTCATGGAATTACACCATTTGGTGTACATCAGCAGGATGATCAGGCAATGCTTTCAGAGCTCCGGACGGATGAACCCTGTGTCAACGGGCCTCATCCATGTCCCGCAACCACATGGCCGCGCTGGCGTCTGCCGGTCACGAAATGACGATCGCCTGAGAGCCGAGCTCATAATAGCGCATGGCGAACGCGGTCATGTCGTACGACGTCGTTCCAGCAAGGGGATCGCTGACGTAGACGACGCATTCATCTTTATCGTAACCGCTGACCACGACGCAGTGGCTGTTGGGATACAGACGATATTCGTGCCCATCCTGCCAGGCGACGTCGTAGGCGTCCCCCGCCTCGGCAAGGTCAATCGTGCACCACGCGATGACAGGATGGCCTTCCGACACCGTTGCGAGCAGCTCCTCAAACGTCATGCCCGTCGCGTCTTCGACCTCCAGGCTGGAGCCCTGCGCCTCCAGATACGAGCGGGCGGCAGTCACGATGCCCGGTGCCATGGAAGCATGGCCATCGACGCTGCGGGGATCTCCAAGAAAGGCGTTGACGAAGTCGGAATCGCTGGTCGGCAGCCATTCGTCGGCAATCTCGGAAGTCTCGAGCTCGAATCCGAAGAACAGCAGCGCATCGGTCAGGGCAACAGACTCGCATCCCGTCGGCAGCTCAGGATACTGCAGCCGAGATGGCACTTCGAGACGCGTCGAACGAGGCAGCGAGAGAGCCGTCTCGTCGGAAGCGTCTTCCACATCGGCCGTGATGTCAGCCACCTCCCCCGCGACGCTCTGCTCGGTCACGTATCCGGCCACGCCGTTCAATCCATCAAACGCGCGCCAGGCAACCAGGCAGAGCAGGACCAGGCACAGCGCGACGACAAGCCCCCCGACGGCAATGGTGCCGAGCGGCCCGAGAGGAAGGCCTTTCCTCTCGAAGAATTCCTTGCACCATGTCTCGCCTGCGGCCATGCGTCATCGCCCTTCTCCTCGGATTGCTTACGAAGATATCGCTTTAACCTTAAATAATCCTGAAATAATCATCCTCATCACGAACACGGCGAGAAACCTCCATTTGTTTCACCCTTTCCCAAGACCGCCCTCGGTTTCATGGCGGCCCCAAGCATCAAAAATCTCCATCGGGACGCAACTGTGGCACAATGTCAGAAAGACTCCTCCTCTCGAAAGGAACGACATGCAGCTCCCTGGCCTGATCACAGTCCAACCCGAACAGAGGGAAACCATCGATCGACTCGCCCACATGATGGGCAGAAGCTTCATGGAAGAGCGCTGGACCGCCTGCTGGCTGAGCGCCCTCGATGCGCTGGGTGCCAGCGACGGACGCAAATTGGAAATATCGCGCGCCATCATGAGACACGACTTCACCGTCGGAGCGCCTTACGAATGCTGTTACATGCTTCCCGACATGGCCGCAGGAGCAGGGGCCTATCTCTCAAGCGACTTGAACGGACGTATCTGGAACGATCTGGAAGACGAGGCCATGGCCCTGATGGCGGCATCGACGCTCACCGACGAGGAAGAGGTCGCCCTGTCACGCCAGGCAAAGGAGATGAAGGGCCTTTCGAATTTCAGGTGGATGATAGAGCATGCGGACCACGCCGACTTCATCCACTTCTTCTCCCTTGGGGTCAATGCGGACATGCGCGGCAGCGGAGCGTTCCAAAGGCTCATGACACCCTTTCTCGCCCATGCTGACGAACGGGGAATCAACTGCTATCTCGAATGCTATAGCGATCGCCTTGAAAGCCTCTACGGACACTTTGGCTTTGAGACGGTCGAGCGCTTCAGCGATCCGGCGTTCGACATCGTCGAACGCGCCATGGTGCGCCCGCCTCGCTAGACGACGCCCGAAAGGGCGATGACGCGCGGCTGCGCGTCATCGGGAGAGAAAGGCCGTCGATCCGATGTCGCCCGGCACAAATGAGACCCCGTCATAGACGATGTCCGTGACGCTGGCATTGGGAATCTTAACCGGCTCGTTGACGCGCGCACGATCAAGAAGGTATATAAGCGTCCTGATCACAAAGGAATGGGTGACGACCAGCACCGATCCGCCCCCGTTTTCAAGCGCGCCCTCCCCAGCCTCGACGAAGAACGCGCGCAGGCGACGCTCGATGGAATCGAACCGCTCCGCGCGGCCCGAGCGGTCGGCATCGGCAATGGCGTCGGCAACTTCGGGCAGCCGGCGGTTATGCTCCTCAAATGACAGGGCCTCGCCAAAGCCGGCATCCAACGCAACGTGCAGGCGCTCCCCGGGCTCCCCCTCGAATTCGCCATAGCACCATTCGCGCAAGCGCTGATCGGCCACGCGGGGAAGGAGTATCTCCGGCTTTTTGTCAGAAGCACCGTTGCGCGAATCGACCTGCCGGGCCATCATGATGTGGTCAAGCGTCTGAATCGCCCGACCACTGTCGCTGGAAAAAGTGCCGACGAATTCGATGCCGGCCAACCCCCGGCCAAGCGCCTCCGCCTCCGCGATCCCCTTCTCCGTCAGCGGAGTGTCACACCATCCCTGAACCTTGCCCATGACATTGAAGAGCGTTTCGCCATGGCGGACGACGAGGAAACGCACGGAGCCAGGAGCGGTCCCGGGAAGAGCACCCGAGGCATCGTGCTTGCTTTTCCAGACAGAACTCACCGTCAGTCCCCTTCGTACTTTGCAAGGAAGGCGCGTGTTCTTTGCTGCTGCGGATTGTCGATGAGGTCGGAGGCGGAGCCCTCCTCGACGATGACGCCGCCGTCCATGAACACGATGCGATCGGCCACATCGTGCGCAAAAGCCATCTCGTGGGTGACAATGACCATCGTCATGCGCTCAGCAGCCAAGTCACGAATGACCCTGAGCACGTCTTTGGTCAGCTCCGGATCAAGCGCGCTCGTGGGCTCATCAAAAAAGAGCACGTCGGGGTTGAGCGCAAGCGCTCGGGCGATCGCCACGCGTTGCTGCTGCCCGCCGGAAAGCTCGCAGGGCACTGCATTCTCCTTGCCGTCAAGCCCCATCTTATCAAGCAGCGAACGGGCTTGCGCAAAGACCTCGTCCTTCGGACGCTTCTGCACCCGAAGGGGGGCGTCGGTGATATTTTTCATGACGGTGAAATGGGGAAACAGATTGAAATTCTGAAACACCAGACCAAAACGCGTCTTGGCTTCCTTCTGGATCGCCTTCGACGCATACACGGCATGGCCGTCGGCGTCATTTTCCGCCACGACCAGATCGCCATACGAGAGGCGGCCGGCATCCAGCGTCTCCAACAACGTCATGCAGCGAAGCAGCGTCGACTTTCCACCGCCCGAAGGGCCAATGACCGCAACGACTTCGCCCCCTCGCACCGCGAGCGACAGATCCCTCAACACGGGAACGTCGCCAAAACTCTTCTGCGCGTGCTCGAGCATCACGAGCGGTGTGTCAGCCATTGCGTCTCCCTTGCTCACATCCGTCAACATTGCCATGGGCCCTCCCCTCAATCGCGATAGTAGCTCATCCGCTTCTCAATGCGGGTGAGCACCATTTCGACGATGAAATTGAACACCCAGTAAATCACTCCTGCAAGCACGTAGGGCATCATGCTGACCTCGCGCGCCGCAAGCGCCTTCGCCTGGCTGAACATCTCCATGATGCCCAAGACGAACGCAAGGGACGTGTCCTTGACAAGCGTGATGATCTCGTTGCTCATTGCCGGCAAGATGCGTTTGATCACCTGGGGAAGCACAATCTTCATGAACGTCTGGAAACGCGAGTATCCCAAGACGGCTGCGGCTTCGTACTGTCCACGGGGAATGGACTGGATGCCGCCACGGTATATCTCGCCAAAATACGCGGCATAATTGATGATGAAGCCTATCGAGCAAGCGATGTATTTCCAATCGTTGCCCATCTGCAGGCCGAAAAGATAATAGGGCCCGAACATGAGGGCCATGAGCTGAAGCATGAGCGGCGTGCCGCGCATGACTGAAATGTAAAAGCGGGTGACGAGCGCAAGAGGTTTGAAGCGGCTCATCCGGCATAACGCGATGACAATGCCAAGGGGCAAGGCGCCGATGAGCGTCGTCAGGAATATCTGCAGCGTGAACAAGAGGCCCGACAGCAGAAGATCCATCATGGTGGCTAATTCCACAAATATCCTTTCCTCAAACACACGTCGCGGGCGGAAGCGAATGCCCCCGCCCGCACCTGTCTCACATTATAGCGCGGACGCCTGCCGACGACGGCCTCCGCATGACGGTTCACGTGTTATGCAAGAACCCAGTTGTCGTACGTGATGCCACTGTCGGCATACTTCTCGCACAGCTGCTTGATGAGGCCTTCTTCATCAAGGGCCTTCAGGGTGTCGGTCACCTGCTTGGCAAGGTCCTCATCCCCCAATTTGAATCCCACCACGTAGTGTTCGGTCGACAGAGGGTCAAGCTTCACATACACGCCCGGCTTCGCAGCCATTTGGTAGTCAGCGATCGACAGGTCACACGCGACGGCATCGACCATGCCAGACTCAAGCTGCATGAAGGCATTGTTGTAGTCCCCAATGGTCTGAAGTTCTTTGAATGTCGAAGCGAGGGCAGCCTGGCCTTCCTCGTCTTCCAGCACTTCAAGCGCAGCGGAATCGGCCTGCGTCATGACGGTCTTGCCCGACAAGCTTTCGAGCGACGTGATGTCGCTGTCCGCCTTCACAACGACCACCTGCTCATTCAGCATGTAGGGATCGGAAAACGCATACTTTCCCTCACGGCCTTCCATGGTGAAGCCATTCCAGATGCAGTTGATGCTTCCGCTGTTCAGCAACGCGTCCTTCGAGTCCCAGTCGATGGGCTCAAGCTTCAGTTCCCAGCCGTTGCGGTCGCAGACCTCTTTGGCAAGGTCAAGGTCAAAGCCCGTGAACTCGCCGTCGTCGCCCACGTAGCCGTAGGGCGGATAGCTCTGGTCAAAGCCCACGGTCAGCGTCGTTTTGGCAGCATCGCCCGACTCGTTTCCGGCAGCATCCCCACCGCCGGAACAGCCCGCCAGCACGGCGGCAGTGAATGCCAGCATGGCTGCAGCCGCCATAAAAGTCACAATCTTCTTCATGGTTCTCTTCGTCCTCCCTGTCCGCCAATCCATTCCGTCCATCCCCGACGGCATCGTGCGAACCGCTTTTCTACTTTACTGTGCTAAAGTGCTCGAGCCAGTATACCATAGGTGGGCGGACCGTCCACCTCCGACCCCGGGGAGCGGCCCATGGCCCTCGTCCCCGGAGTTTGAATTCTTTATTGCAGGTTCTGTCTTTAAAGCTGCACTTGGTCTTACAAGCAAATCCCATGACGGGCGCGAGGGCCCTTAGGCCCGAGTGTCCGGTACGTTTTCGCAAGGGAAAAAA
>JAEZDJ010000014.1 GCA_023429565.1 Actinomycetes bacterium | reverse complement strand
TCCTTATGGAAAAAAGTTGCCCATACGGGGGCCATTCTGCCGATCCGACAGAAGGTCCATGGCGCGGCGATGACGGTCTGCGCGATTTGGCGGTGGGCGGCGCCAGAAAGGCATCGTAAAGAAGACTCCACGCGTATTCGTGATGCTGCACAGACGCCGTTGGTTCGTCCGTTGGACAATGCGGTTCGACGACAGTGTGGGCAGGTCAAACGCATGATTTGCAGGCAATTGCGATCGAAGGCGTGATTGGCTTTGATCCCTATCCGACCGTGGGCTGGCTATGAATCTCAACAGATCCTTCATGCATGGACACTGCTGCTGTGATATCATAGATAAGCTTGTCTTCGCCCTGGTCGGAAACCAGGGCCTGTTGAAGGAGAACCAGAATGAAACAAGGGATCCATCCGGAGTACGTGGAATGCACGGTCAAGTGCAGTTGCGGAAACACGTTCGCCACCCATTCCACCAAGCCGGAGTTGAAGATCGACATCTGCAACGTCTGCCATCCGTTCTACACCGGCCAGCAGCGCTTTGTTGACACGGGCGGACGCGTTCAGCGCTTCGCTGACAAGTTCGGTTCAGCAAAGGATACCGTGGCAGAGCGCGAAGCGATCAAGAAGGCAGAGCGTGCTGCTGCCATCGCTGATGCAGAGGCGAAAAAGAAGGCAGAGCGCGAAGAGAAGGCCGCCGAGAAGGCAAAGCGTGCCGCTCAGTACAGCGCAAAGGCCGAGGCTGAGGCAAAGAAGGCCGCTGCCGCCGCTGCTGCTGCCGAAGCTGTCGCTGCTGAAGAGGCTGCGGCGGTCGAGCTGGCCCCCGAGGCTGCTGCCGAAGAGGCTGCACCGGCTGAGGAGCAGGCTGCCGAGTAGCATCTACGGTGTGGGACGTCGCTGAGAGCGCCGCTCCAGTGTGAAACGAGAGAAGCCCGGCCTTGGCCGGGCTTCTCGCTTGTAACGGCGATTTTAGCGGGGAAGTGCCGTGGACATCATCTCGTCGTAGTCTGATTGGGACAAGTCATAGCCGTAGAACGTCTTGAAGTACTCGGTCACCACGTCCTGCATGTCGTCATTGAACTTGTCGGGGTAGCACAGGCGTGCGAACCACTGCATGCCGAGAACCTGGTTCACCGTTGGCGGGTTGTTGAGCCAGGTCCACGGTTCGCTCGGAACTTCGTAATAGTTGTTCGACTCGATGGCGGAAATGCCAGCCCACGCCGCGTCGCTGCCCACTGTGTCATAGATGCTGTTCGCGCCAAACACAATCAGATCGGGATTCCATACGGCAATCTGCTCGAGGCTGATCTCGTTGCCCGTGCCGCTGCCGGATGCCTTTTCAACCTCGACGACATTGTTGGCGCACATGTCGATGACGGTGCCTTGGTAGGAACCCTTGGCGATGGCATTCAGTCCGGAGTCGCCGAGAAGATACGCCACATTCACGCGTTCGCTTTCAGGAATGGAAGCCATGGCGGTTTCCGTCTCGGAATATGCCTTGGAGCAGTAGTCTCCCAGCTCCTTTCCGCGATCTTCCATGTCCAGCAACTCGCCCAGCATCTCATAGGCCTTGTCGTAGCCATCAAGGGGCGTCTCGATGAACACCACGGGGATGCCCAGCTGAGACTGCAGGTTGTCAAGATCTTCCTTCAGCCCGTCCTTGTATTCGCCCGTGTCGATGACGATCTGGGCCCCGGAAGCGGCGACGGCTTCCTTGTTCATGTCTCCCTTGGCGCCGAAGGCTGCTCCAAACACGGGATAGTCAGCAAACTTGTCGCCAAAATATTTCAGCTGGTCGTCGGTCAATTCTTGGGAGAGGCCAACCATCTTGTCAGGTGCCATGGTCAGGATCACTTGCTGTGCGGTGTGCCCCGATGGGGCAATCTTGTCAATCTGGGCGGGTACCTCGACCTCGCGACCTGCGGAATCCGTAAAGGTGACCGTCGATGGCTGCTCCGATGCGCTTTGATCGCCTGATGGGGCGTCTCCGGAAGTTCCGTTCGAGCAACCGACCAGCGTCCCGACCAGCCCAAGGCAAAGCGCACATGCGCAGGCTGCTGCGACCAGCCTTTGACGCCAGGTGTCCGTCCTTGTAAATGTCATGCCTATTCTCCCTTTCCTCGTTTCTGTCATTGCTGTTCGATCTCTTGCACAGGCACGCATACGCGCACCTTGTCGCCATAGAGGGAATTGACCTCGACGTTCACGCCGTAAATGGTGCTGACCAGTTCATTGGTTATGACATCCTTCGGATCGCCGAAGGCATGAACGTGGCCTTGGTGCAGCACGAGCGTTTTATCTGCATACAGAAAGGCCTGGTCTGGCTGGTGAGTAGACTGCACGATGCTGAGGCCCTCCTTCGCCAATTGACGCACGCAGGACAGGACGCGTATCGTGTTGCCGTAGTCGAGCGCGCTTGTCGGCTCGTCCATGATGATGGTGCGGGCATTTTGCGCGAGCGCTCGCGCAATCAGCACGAGCTGTTGTTCGCCGCCCGAAATTTGTGTGTACGTTCGCTGCGCCAGATGCGCGATTCCCACTCGTTCGAGGGCGTTATAGGCCTGTTGGCGTTGCCGCGACCCCGGTGAGCGCAGCATGCCCAGATCGGCGCTGGTGCTCATGATGACGACGTCAAGCACTTCGTAGTTGTATACCGGCGCATGTGATTGGGGAATGTAGGATATCTCGCGAGCGCGTTCTCGAATTCCCAGGCTTTTCAGATCTTTCCCATTGATCAGAATGGTTCCTGAATAATTGCTGTTCAGGCCCAGCATGCAACGGAACAGGGTCGATTTTCCCACGCCGTTCGGTCCCAGGACGTTCACGAGCGTGGCATCGGGAACTTCAATGCTGATGTCGTGAAGCACTTGGCGTTTTCCGTAGGAGAAACAGAGATGCTGCGTTTCGATGCTCATAGCTGCTTCTTTCTCGTGATGAGGTAGAGAAAGAACGGTGCTCCCACGAAGGCCGTCAGAATGCCGATAGGTATCTCGGCTGTCGTTGCCAGCCGAGATATGTTGTCGACGATCAGCAGGAAGCTCGCGCCCATGAGCATGCTGGCGGGAAGCAGCTTGCGATAATCGGATCCCACAATCATGCGGGAAAGGTGGGGGATCACCAGGCCAACCCAGCCAATCATGCCCGTCACGGACACGCTGGCGGCGGTGACGAGCGTAGCTGCCAGGATGACGACCAGGCGGAGCTTCCGTGCGTCGACGCCCATGGTGGACGCTTCGTCGTCACCCATGGTGAGCACGTTGATGCGCCATCTCAGCGCAAGGAGCACAGCCAGGCCGACGAGCATCGGAACCGATGTCGCCAAAAGGTTGGTGTCAAGCTTCGCGCCGGTCAAGCTGCCCATGAGCCAGTAGGTGATGGCGGGAAGGGCCTCCTGAGGATCGGCGATGAGTTTGGTGAACGATACGCCAGCCGAGAAGAGCGAGCTTACCATCACGCCTGCAAGCACGACCACAAGCACCCGGTTTCCCTTGGCACGACTGCTTATGAGAAGAACGAGCAGCACGGTGGCAATGGAGAAGCCGAATGCGGACACGGAGACGGCAAACGTTCCGCAACCCGCCAATATGGCGACTGCCGCTCCAAAGGCCGCTCCCTGCGACGCACCCAAAATGTCAGGAGAGACGAGGGGATTTTGAAAGGTTCCCTGAAAGGCTGCACCTGCCGCAGCAAGGCAGCACCCCACCATGAGGGCAAGCATGATGCGGGGCAGACGGACATTGAAGAAGAGTGTTTCCTGCTGGGTTGTCCAGGTTGGTTCAAGAGGCACCACGAGATTGATCAACATGCGGATGGCCTCGGAAGGTTCGATGGGGTAGCGTCCGAGCAAGAGGGAAACGCCTGCGGCAACTACCATGAACACGGCAAGGCCGGCGATGATGAGATTTGCGCGACGAGCACTTCTGCTTGAGGGGATTGAAGGGGTGGGCGCGACAGGTGGAGCGTCGAAGCCCAGCCGTTCTGCCGTGCTCTCTTTGGCGTTTCCGTCAAGGAGGTCGTTCTCGGTGTACCCTTCGGGCGCGCATCTCATGACGTTTGTCGTTCCTCCTTGAATTTCCGTTGAGGATAATGCCCGAACTAATATATACCAGAAAAGGAATTATTTCAATAAAAGATAGATAGAGAGAAGGACGGGCGCCTATACCAAACGTCTAGGGTCTTTATCTTTCCCGATGCCTTTATAGTTGTTTAAGGATGTAAAGTTTGGCTTGTCTCATCAGGTCGGAGGCAAAGGCATGGGGGAGCGGCAAAACGTGTCGGGACAAAGAGGACTCTCGTGAATGAAGCAGAGGTGCGGGGAGCGCTTGACGGCGAAGGGCGTCGGCAGCGGAGCAGGAGACGTGATTTTTTTCTTTCGATGAAGCGGCGGGTTGCGTCTCGGGTGGCTGGCGGGTCGGCTTCAGAAGCGCCTGACGGATTACCCTGTGACGCCGTCGAGGCATCGGACGCACGTGCCGAAGAGGCACTGAACAGAAGGGTGGCGCCCTGGATAAAGGTTGCCATCGGCCTGTCGCTCGTCGGCATCATGGTGCTTTCGTTCGCCCTTGGACGCTATCCCATCAATCCCATCGAGCTGGTGCAGACCGTCTACGGGCTCGCGAACAACGCTGTCGCCGACTTTCTGCAGGCCGCCTTCGGCGTGACTGTTCCGCTGGTTGAGGTGGACCAGAAAATGGCCACGGCGCTCCTGAACATCCGCCTGCCGCGCATCATGGTGGTGGTGTTGGTG
>JAEZDJ010000012.1 GCA_023429565.1 Actinomycetes bacterium | reverse complement strand
ATTGTCCGCGAAGACGCCGGCCGGGGCTGGCGACGTGTGGTTGCCAGCCCTCAGCCCCAGCGCATCGTGGAGTTCGATGCCGTGAAGGATCTCATGGACGACGGCTACATCGTCGTGTCCACGGGCGGCGGCGGCATTCCCGTCGTTGAGGCCAACGACTCCTACAGCGGAGTTGCGGCCGTCATAGACAAGGACCGCTCGGCTTCCATGCTGGCCGTTTCATTCAAGGCCGACATGCTGGTCATCCTCACGGCGGTTGAGAAGGTGGCGGTGAATTTTGGCAAACCCGACCAAAGGAGCATCGATTCCATGACGGTGGCCGAGGCGCGGGAGTACATCGACCAGGGGCAGTTTGCTCCGGGGTCGATGCTTCCCAAGGTCGAGGCATGCATCGGGTATGTCGAGGGCTATCCGCAGGGACGAGCTCTCATCACGTCGCTTGAGTGTGCCGCAGCGGGATTGAGGGGAGAAGCGGGCACCTTCATCACCGCATAGCTTTCGTCTGTGGCGCGGCGGTGGCGAAAGGCTGTCGAACAGGCTATCGGCGCAATGACTCCGGATGTGTCCGCTCTCATTGCGCTGGCTCCTGGTTCGGATGTTCACCTTGGCTCGCACAACTGGAAGCCGCGCCCAACCTACAAGGAGGAAAAGTGGAAACAGCAACAGCAGCCGTTCCGGCGGGGGTGGAGACGGGACAGCCGAAAAAGGGGAAGCGGAAGCTAAGCTTTCCTTCGGCCTTCACCATCCTGTTCGTCGTGACGCTTCTCGCAATTCTTGCGACCTGGGTGGTCCCCGCGGGATCCTATTCAAAACTGCAATATGATGCCGCGGCATCCACGTTCCAGATCACCGCTCCGGGGGGAGAGGTGAGTGAGGTCGCGGCAACGCAGGATGAGCTCGACCAGCTTGGCGTCAAGATAGGCATCGACGAATTCACTTCGGGGGCCATCACCAAGGCGATCTCGATTCCTGGCACCTATGAGGGGCTCGAGCAGAATCCCATGGGGCTGGGGGATGTGACGTTCAGCATGGTGCAGGGCACCATCGAGGGCGTCGACATCATCGTGTTCATTTTGGTGCTTGGCGGTTTGATTGGAGTGGTGAAGGCCAGCGGAGCCTTTGAGTCTGGCCTGACGGTCCTGACGAAGAAGACGAAGGGACACGAATTTCTCCTGGTGTTCTTTGTGGCCATTCTCATGGTTCTCGGCGGGACGACGTGCGGGTTGGAGGAGGAGGCCGTCGCCTTCTATCCCATCCTGGCACCTATTTTCATTGCGATGGGATACGATTCAATTGTCACGGTGGGTGCCATTTTCATGGCGGGGTCCATCGGCACGACGTTTTCCACCATCAATCCGTTTTCCTCGGTCATCGCGTCAAATGCGGCTGGAGTCGTGTTCACCGAAGGCATCGAGTGGCGCATATTCGGTTGCATTGTCGGCGCGATCGTCATCATCGCGTACTTGCGTTGGTACTGCAAAAAGGTTCAGGCCAATCCTGCCTTTAGCTACTCATACGACGATCGCGACAAGTTCAAGGCCATGTGGGATTTGGAAGAGGGCGGAGACGCGGGAGTCTCTGATGCCTTCACGTGGCGTAAAAAGGTCATCCTCGTCTTGTTCGTTGCGGCTTTCGTGATCATGGTCTTCGGCGTCATGAATCTGGGATGGTGGTTCCCCATGATGGCGGCCTCGTTTTTGGCCATTGCCATCATCTGCATGTTCATCGGCGGATGGGGACAGGGTGGCATCGGGGAGAAGGCGATGGTCGACGCGTTCTCCAAGGGCGCTTCAAGCCTTGTTGCCGTTGCCCTGATCATCGGCTTGGCGCGCGGAGTCAATTACGTAATGAACCAAGGCCTCATCAGCGACACGCTTCTGTATAACTCGTCGAACCTGGTTTCGGGCATGAGCGGGCCGATATTCATTCTGGTGATGATGATCGTCTTCTTCTTCCTTGGATTTGTTGTTCCCTCTTCAAGCGGCCTTGCCGTTCTGTCCATGCCCATCCTCGCGCCGCTGGCTGACACGGTGGGCATTCCTCGCTGGGTTGTGGTGTGCGCCTACCAGTGGGGGCAATACGCAATGCTCTATATCGCTCCAACGGGATTGGTCATGGCAACCCTCCAAATGCTTGACATGAAGTATTCCCATTGGCTGCGGTTCGTCTGGCCCATGATCGTTTTCGTGTTCCTTTTCGGCGGGGGCATGCTGGTGGCTATGACGCTCATCTATGGCAGGTGATGCTCGTCTGAGTGTCCGAGCGCAAGCCTGATCGCTCCGATGGCCTGGCGGGACGTGCTTCCTGCCAGGCCATCGGCGTTATTGCGGCAGGGCGGCTTTCCGCACCTTGTCGATATACACGGCGGAAATGATCAGCAGCACCGTGGATATGATGTTGCCTGTCAGAAACGAGGTCACGGCTCCCGCGATGGCCCACCCGAATGCGCTGCCGAGCTGCTGGGGCTTGTCGTAGTTGCGCATTCCCAAAATCGAGGCGACCAGCGCGACCAGGGAGCAGGCCATGCCCCAGATCACGAAAGCTCCCGTGACGCCGACGCCAAGGACTGCCAGGTTGAAGACGTCGCCGCTGCTCAGATTCGACGATTCAAGCTCGTTGAGGACATCCGGATTGCTGCTGAGCCCTGCTGCCGCCGAGCCTGCGATGTCAGGATTGACCAGGGCGGCGCCCCCGATGCCGAGGAAGAGGAGGGCAAACAGGCATCCTGCAAGGGCGAAGGCGGACAGGACCAACACGGCAATGCTGAGTCCGTGGACCATCCGCGCGTCTGAGTTCGGCATGGCGGCTTCCTTTCGGGGGCGATGGAGCGAGCGTGTATACTATGCTCAAGATTGTACGGCACGAGACGGTTTGTCGCGCTGAATTGAAGGTAACGTTTCCGTCAAACCGGGAAGAGAGATGATGAGGGATATGGAGAATTTCGAATTTGTATCGCCGACGCATTTCGTGTTTGGGAAGGGTGCCGAAGAGCAGGTTGGCGCAAAGCTGTCCGAGCGCGGCGCAAAAAAAGTGCTGCTCCATTATGGCGGACAAAGCGCGGTGCGAAGTGGGCTCGTCGACCGGGTCAAGGCCTCCCTTGCTGCTCAGGGAATCGAATGCATTGAATTGGGCGGCGTTCGCCCCAATCCGGAGATCGCTTTGGTTCGCGAGGGCGTGAAGGCGTGTAAGGACAAGGGCGTGGACTGGGTCCTTGCTGTCGGGGGCGGTTCCGTCATCGATTCGGCGAAGGCGGTCGCGGTGGGTGCGGGATACGACGGTGACGTGTGGGATTTCTTTGAGACCCATCGCCAGACCGATGACGTGCTGCCTCTTGCAGTGGTGCTCACCATTCCCGCCGCCGGAAGCGAAGCCTCGAAGAACACGGTCATCTCCAACGACGAGCTGGGCATGAAATCGGGGTACTCAAACAATGCGCAGCGTCCCAAACTGGCCTTCATGAATCCTGAACTCACGTTCACCCTGCCGCCCTATCAGACGGCCGCCGGGTTGACCGACATGTTCTGCCACCTCTTGGAGCGGTTCTTCGACGACATGGGCGCCGTTCCGGTCACGGACAACCTCTGCCTGTCACTCATGAAGACGGTGCGCGCGGAGGCTCCCTGCGTCATGGTTGATCCTGAGAACTATGACGCGCGCGCGAATGTCATGTGGGCCGGCATGTTGTGCCACCAAGGGCTGGCCGGCGTGGGCCGCCACGAGGATTGGGCTACGCATGGCCTGGAGCATGAGCTGTCCGCGCTTGACCCGCATATCACGCACGGAGCGGGTCTGGCTGTCCTGTTCCCCGCATGGATGGAATACGTCCATGGCGAAAATCCCGCGCGTTTTGCCTTTTACGGCCGCGAGGTGTTTGGGCTTGCTTCCACGGGAGACGTTGAGGCTGACGCGCTGAGCGCCGTCGACGAGACCCGGTCTTTCTTCGCGTCGATCGGGATGCCGACGACCTTGGCCGAGCTTGACGTTGAAGAGGAAGATATCGAGCGCATGATTCCCACGCTGAAGGCAAATAGGGGAGATTCGTTCGGAAGCTTCAAGAAGCTCGACATGGACGACGCTCGGGCCATCTATCGCATCGCTCTTTCCTGAGCGTTTGCGTGGGCTCTGGGTTTGGCTGTCTCAGGAGGCGCTGAGGGAGAGGGGGCAGTCGGCTGGTTGGGTCCTGCGCGGGACAAACCCCCATGCAGGACCATCAGCTGACAGCCATCGACCCGACAGCCGTCCGGC
>JAEZDJ010000008.1 GCA_023429565.1 Actinomycetes bacterium | reverse complement strand
CCTGGTATCCGATCTGAAAACACGGGCGCCAGCGTTTTCGAGCGTCTCGATCGTCGTTGGAGCCGGATGCCCATACCGGTTCCCTTCCCCACAGCTCACAAAGGCGACGGAGGGAGCGAGTTTCTCGGCCTCGGCAGCCCCAAGGGCATTCTTCGAGCCATGGTGCCCCACTTTGTAAAGGTCGACGGGCCCAATTCCCCCTTCTATCATATGTGCCAGCTGTTCGCGTTCGGCATCCCCAACCATGCGCGCGCGCCAATCCCCCACCCCGTCGGCATCGATGTCGGCGGCGGCAAGAAAGCAGAGGCTGTCGGCGTTTCCCCCGGCATCGGAGAAAGAGACCGGCCAGACCACCCGAAGGTCAAACACGCCACATTGAATTCGATCGCCCTTTGACAGACCGGACACGCCTTCCTCTCCCACGAGGCTTCGGGCGTCTGTCAGCAACGACTCACAGGCCGAACAGCCGCACGACAAGGTTTCCCTGGAAACCAAGACACGGTCGACCTGCACGATCCCCTTCAATGACGAGAGGGACCCACAGTGGTCATCGTCGCCATGGGTTATGGCGACGGCGTCAATCCGATAGATTCCATGCCGTGCCAAGCCTTCCCTCAGCAGCCGATCCTGATTGCCCGTGTCCACCAGGATTGCCGCACTCCCGCTGCGCAGCACAAATGCATCACCCTGACCGACGTCGAGCATGATCACTTCTGTGCCCGCGAGACGTGGGCCGAGGAAGACGAACACAGCCGCCAGGCATATCACTGACCCGCACATAAACGCGAGCGACTTGACCCGAGGCGCCGGCCAGCCAAGCCAAAGAGCTGCTGACAAGAGTGCGGTGACCGCAAGCGATGCCCCAAAGGGAACGTCGACGGGTATGCTGGCGTAGGGGACCGAAGCAACGAGTTCGACCACCTGTATAAGGACGGCCGTGCACGCGACGGCTGCGGACACGAGAAAAGACATCTGAGGAAACGCCGCTGCCGCCAGCGTCGCCGCAAGACCCCCTGCGCATACGAGGGGAAACAGCGGAGCAGTAACGACATTGGCGAGCGGGGAAACCAGGGACACCTGCGAGAACAGGGCCGCCGACAAAGGGACTGCCATGATCGCCGAGGCCAAGGTAAGGGAAAGCGCATCGCATGCCATCCGGGGCAAATGGGTTGAAAACAAGGATATCCACGTCGAGATCAGGCCGCAAAACACGGCGATCCCCAAGGTGGAAAGCGCCGACAAGGCAAAAGAAACCGAAACCGAGCTGGGCGGAGACAAGGTGATGAAGGCAAGTATGCACACCGCAAGGGCGCTGACGGTCGAAGACCGGCGTGCCGCGACAAAGGATCCCATGCCCACAAACGCCATAACGGCAGCTCTCACGGCGGACGGGGGAGCTGCCGAAAGGGCGAGATAGCCCAAGATCAATGCCGCCTGCAGGACGATGGCCAACACCCGAGGAACTCTCATACCCTTCAATAAGGCTCCGGCGAAGGCCGTGACTATGATCAGATGAGCTCCTGATACCGCGATGAGATGGGCGAGGCCCGTCGCCTTGAATGCCCCGTAGCTTGCATCATCGTCCAAAGCATCGCGCCAACCGCAAACCAGGGCGGCAAGGACAGCAGCCTCATCACCCTCCTTGTCGAGTATGGCCTCTATTCCGCGGTTCCTGACAGCGAGCAGCGCTCCCAAAGCATCATGCCGGTCCAGGCGTTCGAGCCCGTCGGCAGAGCCGACGGCAACCGCCCCGTTGCTCCAGCAATACGATGCCGAGGTCCCTTGGGGAGAAGAGAAAGACACGTTCCCTTCGAGCACCTCCCCATACCGTGGCACCTCGTCTGTCGCTGCAAACTGAAGCTGCACAAGCGCCTGACGGCCCGAGGGAAGCACCGTCCAAGCAAAACACGATGCGCCATAGGCTCCGCTCATCCCATCGCCCGCCATTTCAAAGCGCATGACGCCTCTCAGGCCAGTTGCCTCTGCACGGGCGACATGCTGCAGGGCGCCCCCAACCCCGCCGACGAAGACGCCGAGCGCCAAGCCGAGCACAGCGCACCAGAGCGCTGTCGACCTCAGCCTCCACACTGCGACACCCGCAAGCACCGCCCCCAGCGCCCCCGCGAGACCAAAGGCGGCGCACGCTGTTCCCGTCCACGTTTCTGCAGCGGTAAACGCCAACGCGCAGGCCGCCCACATACCGAGCGCGACCGCCAGCACAGGTGGCAAGAAGGGACGAGGGGGCAAGGAACTCGTCCCTCTAGAAGATTTGTCGACGAGTCCATCCTCCAGCAGCAAATCCTTGAGCATCCTCCGAAGGAGGCTTGTCACCCGACGCATATAGCATCAGCGAGAGCGGCGTATTTCTTGTCGCCTATTCCAGAAACGCGTTTAAGCTCCTCCGGGGACGAAAAGGGTCCATTGGCCTTCCGGTCGGCAATGATCTTCTCGGCGGTCGAAATGCCCACTCCCGGAAGAGCGTCAAGCTCTTCTGCCGTTGCTGTATTGATGTTGATTTTGGCGGGACCGGCGGAGGGGACGGACGCTTCCGACGCATTCCGGTCCTCCGACGCTGCCGCCGCCACGGCAGCAACCGAAAGCTGTTCTCCGTCCACGATAACGCGAGCAAGGTTCAGGCCCTCCCTGTCTGCTCCTTCCGAAAACCCGCCTGCTGCCTCGAGAGCATCGCAGACGCGTGACCCCAGGGGCAGTTCGACGACGCCTGGTGTGACGACGCATCCGCTCACGTAGACGAAGATTGCCGTAGGTTCCTCCTCCGCCACGTCGTCCTCCCCTCGTGACGATGATGATCGAGTCTCCTCCTCATAGACAAGGGAAAAGCCATCGGATGTCGCCGCGTGATACAACGCCGAGCCAACCCAAACGAGCACGATAACCGCGAGCGCGGTCAAACCGACGAGCAGCGGCAGCTTGATGCCGTTCGCCTGCGTCCGTTGACGCCATGACTCGACTTTCTCCTGAAATGGCATGCATACGCCCCCTTAGCCCTCGGTTCAAGCGTACCGATTGGCTCAAGCGTATCCATGACAGGAATATGTCGCGACCCCGCACGTGTTCTCATGCTGATCTGTCATGATTTTCCCCTCATGGCAATGCGGATCCAGCAGAGGCCACGAAAAGGGATGAGACGCGAAGAGAGGAGGAAAGGACAGAGCAAGAAAGGGGATTCAGACACAGGCGGCATTCATGCCAAGAGACTGACCGCTCCTGGGATTGCGACAAGCAGACTTTCAGCCGAGAAGCTGGTCAGACAGCCTCGGAGCCATTACGACGCTTCGATGGCACCCTCTTGCCCGGCCGATACGGCGCACAGGCATAGTCACGGGGCTGCGCCGCCTCGACAATCTCGGCAACCCAACGGTCAATGGGCAAGCATGCTTCAGCTTCAAGAACGGCGGGAAGCTTTGCGTGGGTTTCAGGAGACCTCGGCATGAAGAGCGTGCAGCAGTCAGGGGCGTCCTGCGACGAGATGTCGAACGTTCCGAGCCTCTGGGCCTCACCGATGATCTCCAGCTTGTCCGTGCCAATAAGGGGACGGAACACGGGCATGTCGACAGCGGCATCGGTGCAGCGTATGTTGTCGAGGGTCTGGGATGCGACTTGCCCCAGGCTTTCTCCCGTCACAAGCGCTCCCGCGCCTTCTTGGCGGGCAATCGCCTGAGCGACCTTGAACATGAGGCGACGGTACATGATGACACGGAGCGCCGGAGGCACGGACGATGCGATCTCCCGCTGATAGTCACCAAACGCAACCGTGTACACGCGCGCGATGCATCCCGTGCGCTCAAGCACTTGGGCGATGTCGTCAACAAGGAATTCGCTCGCGTCGGACGTTTGCGGACGCCCAGAAAAATGAACTGCGATGCAGACGGCTCCCCGTCGGGCAAGCTTCCAGGTTGCGACAGGAGAGTCGATTCCCGCAGAAAGCAGGCACACCACTCGGCCGGAACTTCCGACAGGCAAGCCTCCTATGCCGGGAACCGAGCGGGCGTAGACGTATGAGGCATTCTGCACGACCTCCACACCAGCCACGAGGTCAGGACCTTTCATGCGCACGACTTTGTCAGGAAACGCGGCGCAGAGTTCTGCGCCGATGATCCTGTTCATATCCATTGAACCCGTCGCGAAATCGGTGTGGTTGCGGCGAGCGTGCACTTTGAAGGTGGAGAAATCACCCGCCTCCGACAATGCCTCCTTTGCCGCCTCGACCATCTCAGGAAGGTCTCGGGCGCATTTGAAGCCGCATGAGACGCGTGCCGTGCCCGGCACCTGAGCGATGAGATCGGCAGCTTTGACAGTCGTGGCCCGGTCGGTTCCCTCCCGGAAGAACACGCAAAGACGCCCCGCTATCCGATGGATGGTGACCACGGGATAGTCGGAGAGGAGACTTTGGATATTCTTCAAGAGCCTCATCTCGAAAGACGAGCGGTTATGGCCCTTGAGGCCGATCTCGTGATAATGGACGAGACAGATGCGCTGGAATGCGGTCATGGAAGACGGTGAGCAGACGCCCTAGTGGTTCTTAATGTCGATCGAGGCGGGATCGTAGGAGACCTCTCCACGCGCGATCTCGTTGAACGCGAGAGAAAGCGGCTTCTTATCTGCCGCCCGTGCGATCTCGACGGCCGTCTGCAGCTGGAGGGCGCGGTCGCGCTGGCCCCTCATCATGTCGTTGATGTCATGGGCACGCTTTGACGCAAGGGTGCAGAGCAGGAAGCGGTCGTTGTCCGTGCGGTCCAAAAGGACGTTGATCTTCGGTTCGATAATGCTCATATTTGAATCTAACCTCGTATTTTCTCGGCTTGTTCATTGACGTAGTCGACGAGTGTGACAGTCGCTTCTTCAAGGTCGTCGTTTACCAAGCGTATATCATACTCCATTTTGCGAGAGAGCTCCACCCGTGCTGCCTGCATCCGTGATTCTATCACGTCATCCGATTCGGTTCCCCTGCCACGGAGCCGACGTTCAAGCACGTCGAGGGAAGGAGGCTCGACAAACACCAAGCGAGCTTCAGGCATATGTTCCCGCACCTGAAAGGCTCCTTGAACATCGATCTCCAGAATGACTTGATCACCGCAGCCCATGTGCTCCTCGACGCTTGAGCGAGGGGTGCCGTAACGGTGACCCGCATAGGTCGCGTACTCCAACAAGCCATCGGTGTCGATCAGGCGCTGGAAATCATGGTCGGACACGAAATGATAATGCACTCCGTCAACCTCGCCGAGGCGAGGCGCGCGCGTGGTGGCAGACACAGAAACCCATGCATCAGGAACCAAACGGAGCAAACGGGCCACCAGTGTGCCTTTGCCGGCGCCTGATGGCCCAGAGATGACGAAGAGATTTCCGTGACGCATGAACGGCGACTAGCCCAGACGTTCCAGAAGAGCCCCCTGCTGACGCTCTCCCAGACCACGCAGGCGACGGCTCTCGGCGATCTGGAGCTCCTTCATGATCTTCTCGGCTTTGGCTTTGCCGTAGCCAGGCATCGTCTCAATGAGTGTCGAGACCTTCATGCGACCCACAACCGGATCATTCTTCATCTCGAGAACCTTCTCGAGGGTAAGCTTGCCGGATTTGAGATCGTCGCGCACCTCGGCGCGCTTGATGCGAGCCGCCTTGGCCTTCTCGAGGGCTGCCTGGCGCTCTTCGGGGCTGAGTTGAGGAATAGGCATGTCTGTATCTCTCCTTCTTTTCCAAAGCGATTCCGTGATACTAGCACGCAATCGGCCGTCTTGCCTTGTCATTTGTCGAATTCCAAAAAATTTCAGACCACCGCTTCACATTACCGCCACACATTGTAGAAGCGAAGCGCTTCTCTGCCCCCCTTCCGTCGCGCAACCGTTACCATTGATCAGAATTCCGACACCTGGCGTGCAGTTCTTCCATCCTGCAGCTCGGAGGCAATGGCCTCAAACGCCTCTGCAGGGTCGGCAGCTTGGGTGATTGGCCTTCCAATCACGATATGGGAGACACCTGCCGCAAAGGCTTCCGCAGGCGTGGCAACACGGCTCTGATCGCCCAGATCGCTTCCTTTGGGACGCACGCCGGGCGTGACGATGAAGGCATCCGGTCCCAACGTCTGGCGAAGGAGACGTGCCTCCTTGGGCGAAGCGACAACGCCTGATATTCCGGCGTCCCTTGTTTGCTGGGCAAGAGCTTCCACCTGCTCGGCCAAACCACGAGTTACGCCCGTCTGCTTCAAGGTTGCGTCACCCATGCTGGTAAGCACGGTGATTCCCAAGGTGGCAGGCACGGCGACACCCCCTGTGGTAGCAGCTCGCTCCGCTCCGCGCTGTGCAGCGCGCATCATCTCAACGCCGCCTACCGCGTGCATGGTGAGCATGTCAGCCCCGCTTTCAACAGCTGAGGCGGCCGCGCCTTCGACCTGGTGAGGAATGTCATGGAACTTGAGGTCCAAAAACACCTTGAACCCTCGCTCCTTGAGCGCATGGACAATGGCCGGACCGTTCGCATAGAACAGCGTCATTCCAACCTTCACCCATGCCGCTTTGCCTCTCAGAGCATCCGCCAGACTGAATGCCGTCTCGGCATCGCAGTCAAGAGCCACGATCACGCGGTCTCGTGCAGGTACATCCATAAAATCGTTCAACATTCCAGTGCTCCCGTCAGGTCTCTTGCATGCTCGATGCCGTGTCGTTCGCAATAGAGGGCGATGCCCTCGGCAATCTCCACCGAAGCCGTGGGATTCATGAAATTTGCCGTGCCGACGGCAACTGCCGTTGCTCCCGCCAGCATGAATTCAACCGCATCGGTGGCGGTTGCTATTCCGCCCATGCCGAGGAGGGGCACACGGACGGCCCGATGCGTTTCCCATACCATGCGCAACGCGACCGGCTTCACCGCCGGTCCCGACAACCCCCCGACGACGCGGGCAAGCACAGGCTGGCGACGTTCCGCATCGATCGCCATGCCCAGCAACGTGTTGATGAGGGAGATCGCGTCTGCTCCAGCAGCCTCGGCAGCACGGGCAATGTCGGCCACGTCAGTGACATTGGGTGTGAGCTTCACGATGAGGGGGCGACTCGTTGCCGCACGGCAACGGGATACCACCCGCTCCACGCTTCCCGCATGACACCCGATGGCCATGCCTCCGGCATCGACGTTCGGACATGAGATGTTAACTTCATATGCATCGACTGGCGCTTCTTCAAGTGCTTCGATGACCTGGACATACTCGTCATCGCTATGACCAGAGACGTTCACGATGACAGTGGCCCTCCTCTCGGCAAGCCAAGGAAGGTCATGCTCCTTCAGATGAGCCACACCCGGATTCTGCAATCCTATGGAGTTGAGCAGTCCGCTGGGGGTCTCGGCGATGCGGGGACTCGCATTGCCCTCCCAGCCGTTCAGCGACACTCCTTTGGTTGTAACGGCCCCAAGGCTGGAAACGTCAACGAAGTCATTGTATTCACGCCCTGCGGCAAAGGTGCCCGATGCCACGGTGACGGGATTCTTCATTCTCAGGCCACCGAGGTCGACGGACATGTCGACAGGGGTGTAAGGCACGGCCCGATGAGACATGCTGCTGTCCCGAGTCATTGCCACACCACCTCCCGCGCATCAAAGATCGGACCGTCGACGCACGCGCGCTTTTTTCCATCCACCGTGTCGACGATGCAGGACAAGCAGGCTCCCACGCCGCAGGCCATACGCCGTTCCAAAGAAACCTCGCACGGCACGCCTGCAGCGGCGGCCATTCCGCTGACCACTTTCATGAGGGGTTCGGGGCCGCAGACGGCAACGTAGCCATAGGGGATTCCTGCGGTCTTGGCATCGGCGAAGGCTTCGGTCACAAGCGAGGTGCAGAATCCCGCCCTTCCGAAACTCCCATCGTCGGTTGCACACCGCGGCGGAGCCGCAAGGATGTCTTCGTAACGGGCGCGGCAGGCAAGGGCGTCTTCGGTCTGGGCGCCAAGCACCACATCCGTGTCGACTCCGACAGAACGCAACTGTTCGGCAAGCATGAACAGCGGCGCTGCCCCAACGCCTCCACCGACGAGCAATGCCCGCCCCGTGTCCGCCGGCGGTTGCCAGGCACGGCCGACGGGCCCGATGAGCTCGACGCCTTCATCGTCGGGCGCAAGGGAGGCCATACGTTCACTGCCAAACCCAACCACCTGGTAGAGGATGTCCAACGTCCCGTCGCCCATCTGGCGGGCATACACCGAAAAGGGACGCCGCAGGATATGGGACTCCATGCCGGGTATCTTCATGTGAACAAATTGGCCAGGCGCGATGCTTGACGCAATGCTCGGCGATACAAGCCTCATGAGATGGAGGTTGGGGCCGACACATTCGTTCGCCAGAATGCGAGCCTGCTCATTGACGAGTGCCACGTCCATCCTTTCTTATTTCCCGGCCGACGCTATCATGCGGGCGGTTCTGCAGTCTACTGGAAGACAATTGTATCATTTGCCTGACAGATCGGCGATTGACGGGCGGGAATGCACGGTAAGCGCACGCCCCCGTCCACAGCGTCATCCGGCGGCTCCTTCCCATTCTTCCGCATCCCGTCTCCGCCCTCTTTCCCTTCCCTTCCCGCTTTCTTGCGCCTTCGCCCCCCACCTTCTTCCTCCTGTTTTGTCCTGTTTGAGCTCTTTGGATTTCCAGCCCTCCATCTGTCCCTCCCCGCTCCCTTTTCGCTTGCTCTCGCGCCATGCTTCCACCCAAAAGCCGCGAGCCGTTGAAATGGCAAGATTGTCGCCCGCAAAATGCGTCCGTTGCCGCAGAAAGGCTGAAAACAACCAGATCAACGGTCCGTCTGCCCTTGTCCCCAGTTTCTGTCTTGCCATTTCGGCGGCTCGCGGCTTTGCCGGCGACGTCGCGGCAGACGGAGAGATTTGCCAGAGAGCGCGTGCCGACCCGCAATCTTGGTGGACCAAGAACAACAGGTGACAAGATGCCGCCAGGAGAAGGTTCGCCTTCATGATGGAGCACGTGGACGACGCCGAAGATGAACAGTGGCGCATGCCTGAGAGAGGAGGACGAGCATTCAGATGAATTGCCGGGTTGCCCTCACGCGCTTTTTGGTCGGCACCGAACTTCCTCTGTTTTCAGACAGGCTCGCCCACCGATGACGCTACGTTACACAACACCGAACAAGCACAGACCAAGCAGAAACCAAATGCGGATCCAGCGAAAATCCAGCAGGTAGGAATAAGCGTAATCCCTGTTCAAATATTATATTTTTTGGCTCGAACATCTGAGCTGAGCATGGTAATCTGAACGCATGACACTCATTCTCAGTCATACCTCTGCATTGGAATTCTGGCGTGCCGCCGAGTCCGCCACGCTCTCGCACGCAGACCATGCGGCGAAGGATGCGGACACGGGAAAGCCGACTGCCGCACAGGTCAATGGGCTTCGGCAATGGGGATCGTCCTTTCTTTCCGATCCGGTTCACCTGCTTGTAGACCTGGCAGGTTCTCGCTGCCGCGGCATTCATTCATCGTGTCACCTGCATTCATCCCGCCTGCCACCGGATTCTTTCGTGCGGGTGGATGATGACGTTATCGTTTGTCGTCCGGAACTATGCTTTGTGCAAATGGCGACGAAAATGTCTTTTCCACAGTTGCTTGAACTTGGCTTTGAACTCTGCGGAACCTATAACTTACCTTCTGAGGGCTCGAAAAAAGCCTTTCAGAGGAACCCTCTCACCAGCGTCGAGTCACTCTCCCTGTTCATCGACGTCATCGATGGCCTGCGGGGAACGGTCGATGCGAGAAGAGCCCTTCCCTATATCGTGGAAGGCTCAGCCTCTCCTCGGGAGACCATCCTCACCTTGCTGCTGTGTCTGCCGTTGCGTCTTGGTGGGTGCGGACTCCCGCAACCTGAGTTGAACCATCAAGTGTTCTTGGACGAAATAGCTCGCAGGGCAACGGGGAAGAAAAGCCTTCGGTGTGATCTGTATTGGCCCGCAGCGCGTTTGGCCGTCGAATACGACAGCGACTTGCATCATACCGGAGGAGATCGTATCGCCGACGACGCAACGCGCCGCGCAGTTTTGGCGAACATGGGCATTGGGGTGGTGACGGTCACCCGAAGGCAGGTCACTGCACGTTCTGAATTTGCCCTCGTCGTCCAGTTGCTTGCGAGACACCTGGGCAAGCGAAATCGGAAAACGCGGCGCACCTGGGCGATTCAGGAACAGGAACTGCGATCTCAGCTGCTCGGCATTCGGTCAGAGGATCGACGTGTGCCGTAAGGACACATGGAGTACGTGACCGACGTATGGCGAGATCAGCTAGGGAACGCTCTCTTCCATGGCGCGCGCCGCGAGCCGTCGAAATGGCAAGACAGAAACCGGGGACAAGGGCAGACGGACCGTTGATCTGGTTGTTTCCATCTCTCTTACAGTGACGAGCGCATTATGCGGGAGATAATCTTGCCATTTCGGCGGCTCGCGGCGTAAAGAAAACGAGCGGTGAGAAACAAGGTCCCTTGGGTCCCTTGGGTCCCTTGGGTCCCTTGGGCCGCAGCCATTCCCAAGGGAGAATGCTGCGGTCCAAGGGATGCGACGGGACTCGACCTTCTCAGTCGGTCACCGAACCTCCCACTGCGGAAGATCCTGCAAGGCGACGATTGACAGCCCGTTGTCGCGGGCGACCTCCATCCCGGCTACCATGGCCTGAGCGCCTGCCAGGTTGGTGACATGGGTCACGCCGTGCTTCACGGCTTCAAGTCGCAACTCATAGCCATCGGCGCGCGTGGCATGTCCAAAGGGAGTGTTGATCATGAGGGCGATGTCACCGTTTGCGATCATGTCGCACACGTTGGGCTCGCCCTCATGTATCTTCTTGACCTCTTCACACTCGACCCCAGCCGCACGGAGAGCCCGCGCCGTGCCGCCGGTGGCGACGATATGGAATCCCAGCCGAGCGATGTCGCGCGCAATGGACACAATGGCACGCTTGTCTCGGTCACACACGCTGATGAAGACGGTCCCACCTTCAGGCAGCGCGTAGCTGATCGCCAATTGCGTCTTCGCGAAGGCGGACGGGAAATTCCGAGCGATGCCCATCACTTCGCCCGTCGACTTCATCTCGGGGCCAAGCACCGTGTCGGCACCGGGGAAGCGGCCGAACGGCATGACCGCCTCCTTCACGCTGAAATGCTCGAGACGGCGATCGTCAGGCGGCAAGCCCAGGTCGGCAATCTTCTCCCCCGCCATGATGCGCGCTGCGCATTTCGCCAGGGGGACGCCCGTCGCCTTCGATACGAACGGCACGGTGCGGCTCGCGCGAGGATTGGCCTCGATGATGTAAATGACTTGGTCTTTGATGGCGAACTGGATATTTATGAGCCCCACGACGCCCAAGCGCAGCGCCAGACGACGGGCTATGCTCCTCAACTGCGCCTGCACGGCTTCCGACAGGGCAAACGGAGGGGTGCAGCAGGCGGAATCGCCCGAATGAATGCCCGCCATCTCGATGTGCTCAAGCACGCCGCCCACGTACACTTCGTCCCCATCGCAGAGGGCGTCCAAATCGACCTCGACTGCTCCTTCAAGAAAGCGGTCCAGATACACGGGATGGTCGGGCGATATCTTTGCAGCTTCCGCCATGTACTTCTCAAGCTGGGCGCCATCGTACACGATGCCCATACCCCGTCCGCCCAACACGTAGCTCGGACGCACAAGCAAGGGGAAGCCAATGTGATCAGCGACGACACAGGCTTCCTCGAAGGTCGAGGCCATGCCGGCAGACGGGTAGGTGATCCCCAACTCATCGAGAATCGCCGAGAAGCGATCCCGGTCCTCGGCGAGATCGATCGCCTCCGGCTGCGTTCCCAAGATGGGGACGCCCGCCGCGGCAAGGGCATTTGCAAGCTTGAGCGGCGTCTGTCCTCCAAGCGTCACCACCACGCCCTCGGGCTGTTCGACATCGACGATGTCCATGACGTCCTCGAAGGTGAGTGGCTCAAAATAAAGCTTGTCGGAGGTATCGTAGTCGGTGGAGACCGTCTCGGGGTTGCAGTTCACCATGATGGTCTCGCATCCCATTTCGTGCAATGCATAGGATGCATGCACGCAGCAGTAGTCAAACTCAATGCCCTGACCGATGCGGTTGGGGCCGGCGCCAAGGATCATGACCCGTCGTTTTGGACTTGCCGTCGCCTCCGTCTCGCCGGCATCATACGTCTTGTAGTGATAGGCCGTCGAACTGGGAAACTCCGCAGCGCAGGTGTCGACCGTCTTGAATGCCGGCTTGACGCCCAGCAGCTTGCGACAGGTGCGCACCGTGAGCTCGTCGGAGCCGGTGAGATGGGCGATCTGGACGTCAGATAACCCATAGCGCTTGAGAAGGCGGAACGCATCGGCGTCAAGCTCGTCAAGGGGCATGCCCCGCAGGTTTTCCTCCACGCGCACGATATCAGCCATTCGATCGATGAAAAAGGGGTCTATGCCCGTGGCTGCATGCACCCGCTCCGTCGTCCATCCGCGGCGAAGTGCCTCGGCCATATAGAAGATGCGGTCTTGCGTAGGACGTCCCACCAGATCGTCGAAATCTTCCTCATCGAGGATTTCCCGGCACTTGCCGTCGGCATTCAGCCCTGCTCGCCCGTTTTCCAGCGAGCGCATGGCTTTTCCAAGCGCCTCTTCGAAAGTGCGGCCGATGGCCATGATCTCCCCCACGGCCTTCATGCGCGTCGACAGGGTGTCATCGGTGCCTTGAAACTTTTCGAAGGCGAATCGAGGCACCTTGACGACACAATAGTCGATGGACGGCTCGAAGCACGCAGGCGTGGCTTTGGTGATGTCGTTCACGATCTCGTCAAGCGTGTAACCGACGGCAAGCTTGGCCGCTGCTTTTGCGATGGGAAAGCCGGTGGCCTTCGACGCGAGAGCCGAGGAGCGCGAGACGCGAGGATTCATCTCTATGACGATCATGCGGCCGTTGTGGGGATTGACGGCAAACTGGACGTTGGATCCCCCCGTTTCCACGCCCACCTTTTCCAAAATGGCCAACGACGCTGCACGCATGCGCTGGTACTCGACATCGGAGAGGGTCTGAGCTGGCGCGACAGTTATAGAGTCGCCCGTGTGAACGCCCATGGCATCGAAGTTCTCGATGGAGCACACGATGATGCCGTTGCCGGCATGGTCGCGCATGACCTCCATCTCATACTCTTTCCAGCCCTCGATGCTCTCCTCCACGAGAACCTCTCCTGCAGGAGACAATTCGAGGCCCTGACCCACGATGCTGAGGAGCTCGTCGCGATCATGGGCGATGCCGCCACCGGCACCGCCCAACGTGAACGACGGTCTCAGAACCACCGGATAACCCAAAACGCCGACGATGTCCTCGGCATCGGAAAGAGAATAGGCATAGCCGCTTTTCGCCGTTTCAATTCCCAGATCAGCCATGCATTCATTGAAGAGCTTGCGGTCTTCCCCGCGTTCGATTGCCTCAAGGTCGCAGCCAATCATCTCAACGCCGTATTTTTCCAAAATGCCCGCCCGAGCGAGATCGACGGCCGTGTTCAGGCCGGTCTGACCTCCAAGGGTGGGAAGGAGGGCATCGGGGCGTTCTTTGGCAATGACCTGTTCGACGAATTCAACCGTTATAGGCTCGACATAGGTGCGGTCAGCAAGGCCGGGGTCGGTCATGATAGTGGCCGGGTTCGAGTTCACCAGAACGACCCGGTAGCCATCGGCCTTCAAGACCTTGCACGCTTGGGCGCCGGAATAGTCAAACTCGCACGCCTGCCCGATGACGATCGGGCCTGACCCAATGACGAGAACGGTCTTGATGTCTTCGCGTTTCGGCATGTCTATCTCCCTCCCTCGGCAAACGTCCAACCTGCTAGGCGATCGGCTGCGATGTCGATGTCGAGATAGTCCGGGCGGCCGTCCATGAGACGCATGAAAGCGGTGAAGAGATAGTGGGCATCTGTCGGCCCCGGCGAAGCCTCGGGGTGATACTGCACCGAAAACGCCGGAATGTCGAGAAACGCTATGCCTTCAGCCGTGCCGTCGTTGAGGTTCACATGCGTGAGGCGTATTCGTCCAAAACGCTCGTTCTGGACGACAGGGCAGATGCCCGACCTCGCCCAGAATCGCAGGTCGTCT
Organism: Actinomycetes bacterium; assembly: GCA_023429565.1. Taxonomy (GTDB): domain Bacteria; phylum Actinomycetota; class Coriobacteriia; order Coriobacteriales; family Eggerthellaceae; genus JAEWQO01. Next base: position 1,419 of record JAEZDJ010000008.1, on the reverse strand, counting down.
TCGTGTCCCTTGAAGCCGCCCGACAGTTCTGGCACAAGTTCTCCAAGGCTGGAAAATAACAATCCAAAGCCATGGTTTTGCGCCGTTATCTCGACTCGACCCGTCAGGAGGTTCATGACAGGGTGATTGCCTCCGCGATGTCCAAATTTAAGCTTTTCGATATTCGCGCCGGCCGCTTTCGCGATCATTTGATGCCCCAGGCAGATGCCGAACACCGGCACCTTTCCCAAAAGCCTTTCGACCTGATCATACGTTCCCCGAACGGCATCTGGATCGCCCGGGCCGTTGGACAGGAACACCCCGTCAGGCTTTGTTGCAAGCACCTCCTCGGCTGACGTATCCCACGGCACCACCGTCAGCTCGCATCCCGCACGAACGAGATTTTCGAGAATGGATCGCTTCACCCCGCAATCGTACGCGGTGACCCGATAGCGCACGGGAGCAGGCCCCGTCACGGCAAATGCCTGACTTTGGGGAAGGGACGAGAACGCATGGCTGGCATCGCACGAAACCGTTGCTGCGAGATTCTGCCCGACGATGGAATCGCTCGCCCTCACCTTTGCAAGAAGGCTCTCCCTATCCCGATCAAGCGTTGAAAGCACAGCGCGCTGGGCTCCCTGGTCGCGCACGTGGCGAACGAGCGCGCGGGTGTCGATTCCCTCAACAGCAACGACGCCCTGCTCTCGCAGATAATCGGAAAGCGTCATCTGGCTGCGCCAGTTTGACGGGGTCGCGCACATGTCACGCACAACGAGACCTCGGAGGGCAGGCGTGTCAGATTGGCAGTCCTCGCGATTCACCCCGTAGTTTCCAATTTGAGGGTAGGTCATTGCAATGATCTGTCCAGCATAGGAAGGATCAGTGATGACCTCCAAATAACCCTCCAGCGACGTGTTGAAACATATCTCGCCAAAGGTTTCGCCAGGAGCCGCACATGAAGTTCCCTCGAAAACCGCACCGTCCTCAAGCACCAGCAGGGCGGGTTCCTGCAAGGGTTTCGACGTCCCTTCAAGGAGCCGTTCGCTTGTTTCGCTCAACTATCCATTCCTTCCGTTCGGGCAGCATATGCAAAAACGCCTTTGTCATGAGACAAAGGCGCACAAAGCGGGAAAGTATGCTGCGCACCTTGTCGGTCTCTCCGTACCGCCTTAAAGGTTGCAGTCAGTATACGCCTGTTTCGAGTCGCTCACCCAATAAATGCAATTATTTCAGGTATTCAAGCACGAATATACAAAGGAGTTGATTCGCAAGCTGAACCGTACACTTTGTTTTTTCTCTCGAACTTAGCCTGTCGCGTGCGGCTGAGTTCGAGAATTCCTTTCCGGAGGGCGGGCCCATGGGGGACCTGGCCAAGAGAGAGGAGCGGGCGTGTCAAAAGGAAAGCAGAAGAAGTACTTCCGCATGACCAAGGCGGAGCGC
>JAEZDJ010000006.1 GCA_023429565.1 Actinomycetes bacterium | reverse complement strand
TCGTGTCCAATGTGCCCGCCTACTCAACGCCCGACGTGGCACAGATGACGTTCGCGCTCATTCTTGAACTGTGCCTGCACGTGGGCTTCCATTCAGAACTTGTCATGGAAGGAGCCTGGACCCAAGCACGGGACTTCTCATTTTGGAAGACACCCCTCATGGAGCTTTCGGGAAAGACGATGGGCATCGTCGGCATGGGCAGCATCGGACAATCGGTCGCGCGTATCGCGCAGGCCTTTGGCATGCGCGTGCTCTTTGCCACCAGACACCCCAAGCCAGAGCTCGCCCAGGGAGACATGCATCAAGTCGAGCTCGAGGAGCTGCTCGCAACCTGCGACATCGTGTCCCTGCATGTGCCCGCTTCACCTGAGACCGCCAACATGATAGATGCGACGGCGCTCGACGCCATGAAAGATGGAGCCCTCCTCATCAACACAGCCCGAGGGACACTGGTTGACGAGCGTGCCGTCGTGAATGCGCTCAACTCGGGAAAGCTGGGAGGGTTCGGCGCTGACGTCGTGTCAGTCGAGCCCATGCGTCCCGACAACCCACTTCTGCAGGCAAAAGATCAGAACATCGTGATTACGCCTCATATCGCCTGGGCCACACGAGAGGCGCGCGAGCGCTTGTTGGCAACCGTGGCCGCCAACGTCGGCGCCTTCGTCGGGGGAAAGCCACAAAACGTGGTGAGGTGAGGAAGGGACAGCGAGGCGACCGCTCTTGACGGACACGCTCCCAGCCAGCAACAGAGAAAGAACCCGATCCTTCACGGAGAGAGCGGAAAACCGAGCGATTTGACAGCCGGTTTTCCGCTCAGTGCAAATCGTGAAATCTATTCCTGTTCAGACCCGTCTCCGGTCAGTGCCGCGCGTGCCAAGACGGCAGCAGTGCCGGCCACGCCGACCGCGGCAGCGGCAGCAGCAGCCCAAGGGGCATCGCCCGTCTGCACCAACTTGGAACCGCCCTTGGGGGAACCAGAATTGCCGTTTGATCTGGAATCGGCATTGCTTCCATGGTCAGCAGAGCCTCCCTTTGAACCGTCGTCGTCGCCACCCCCCTGCGAACCACCGCCGTTTGAGCCGCCGTCGTCATTTCCACCCGAACCGCCGCCGTCGGAAGGATCCTTGGTCGCGATCACGTCGAACTGAGAGAGCTTGGAAACCTGCTTCACAATCACGGCATCCCCTTCGGACACGAGCAGATCCGCACGGGTCTCGGATGTGTCGTCTCCATGGGCAATCTCAACACGAACCTTCTTGGCCGCCCATCCTGCAGTAACCGGCAGCGTGAGCGTCAAGGCAGTCACAGGCTGCGAAAGTTGGGCTTCCGAAGACTCGAGGGCAATGTCAAATGAGGCAATGAGCACATCGTTCTCACCCAAAATCGCCTTGGGCCGGTCAAGCGTTCCCTCTGCAACGAGTTTTTGATCGAGTCCGACGCCTTCCACCTTTATGCCGGTTTGGGCATCAACCACGGTTTTGGTCAAAACAAAAGCGGAGGCAAAGGACGAAGCGACCTCCTCGGCCGAAAGGCAGCGGGGGTAAATGCGTGCGAGGGCGACACGAGTGCCGTTTTTGCATTTGTACTCAGGCGTGCCAGCAGAGGACGTGTCCGCCCCGACGAAATAAGTCTTGGGATTGGGAACGGTCATGGCCTTGTTTCCCGTTTCCTTCGCATCGGCAAGCACGCCATCCACATACAGCTTCACGCTGTTGCCGTCGAATGTCGCCATCGCATGCACCCATGCGTTCGCTTCAATGGCCGCTGCGGGCATCACCTTGCTGCCGCCCGCATGGTTGAACCAATATTCAAGCATGCCGTTTTCAACTTCGAAGCCCGCGCCAGCCTGCTGTTGGTTGGACAGAACGCACTGGTCAGACTTCACGTCGACCATTTTGAAAAGACATTCGGTCGTCGATTGCCCCGCGAAATAGCCAAAATCTTCCGCATTGAGCAGATAGCCATATCCTCCATTGCCGTCGATCTCGAGGACCTTCGCCGCCATGCCGGAAGCGAACCCTTCATCATCAATGAGAGCAGCGCCCCATTTCGTGGCCTCATGACCCATAGCATCCTCCACGCCGCCGGTTCGATAGTCGACATCGAGAATGACCGCGGGAGCCGCAGGCGCCTCGGTCGTTGTTCCCACGACGGCCGGCAGGGAGGCGCTTTCGCCGTTTGCATTGTTGAAGAATGACGTTTCCGCGTTCACCTCCACGCGATAGGAAGTGCCTGCTACAAGGCCTGCCACCTTAACCGCCCAGCGCTCCCCGGTCGTCTCGTGGCGGGAAGAAGAGGCGCGGTAGTAATCGTTGAAGATACGGCGCTCAGAAGGGTCGCCGATCTTCTGGCCAGTCGCATCCACCGGCGTCAGGACAATCCGGTACGCATGCACCATGTCGAGGTTGGCGCTTGACCCGGCAGTGAACGAGGGGAACGTCACCGTAAACCCGTCTTGCGCCGCATCCTTGATCTCAATCCCACCCGTAGTCGGCAGCACCGGTTTGACCGATGCTGATCGCGTGGGCAGATACCTGCAAGATAAGGCCGTGCCCCCCGCCGCAATCATTGCAGGGACGTCGATGATCCAGGTCTCATAGATTTGGTAGGGGGAGGCTCCCGACAGAAGTGGGTACAGATTATAGCGCGTGACCTCCACCGTGCCGTCGTCCATGACGTCTAGGATAAGACATTGCGAAGCCTCGCCATTGTATGCAGGATACGAACTCACGCCTCCCGTCGAGGGATCATACATCGTGTTCGGCGTGTTTCTCTCGTTCTCGAAGTACGCTCCCAAAGTAGAATCTTGAATGCAGGTGATGCCCATGCTCTGATCGATTGAGCGTGCGTCCTCTACCGTGGCATGACTATGGCCCGATATGTGAATGATCTGGGGATAGCGCTTCATCAGAGCCAGCTCTTCACCGCTGTAGGAACCGCACCACTCTTCGGAGGTATATGCCGTGTTGGGAATGCTGTGGTGGCACAGCAGAAGAATGGGCGATCCCGCCGCATAGGTGACCGTGTCGCTGGTCACCGTTTCGAGCGCTGTTTTGAGAAACGCATAGTTTTTCGTGTAATCCTGATCGCTCGAACCGTTCGGCCCCATCGTGATGATGGCCACGCCGTTCACCGCGAGCACCTTATTTGCATCTTGGAACAGACATTCCTTGAATCGTGCCGGAGCATTCGCCACGCCGGGACTGTATGTTTCATGATTGCCTTGGCAAAATACGAAATCGCTGTCGGACACGCCCGTCCCCAGAGCAAACGGGCTGGCATCGATAATGCCCGTCAACTGTTGATACTGTTCAACGGTGCCATTGTCCACCAGATCGCCCACGAGGCAGATCCGATCGACGGCAGGACTCAGCTGACTGCCTGCCCAGGAAAGCACGCGGGGCAGTTTTTCAGGCGAATTATGGTTGGGAATATGGACATCGCTTCCCACAAGAAAACGTGTTTTGACGACGCCTGCTGCGTGAGCCTTGTCCTTCGGATATAGAAAGGAACTGCCCGCCATGCCCAGCCCGGCGACTGCAGACAGTTTGAGGAAATCACGGCGCGTGAATCCGTGAGCCCGCTCCGTGAAGCCATCATTTTTCCTGCTCAAATCCATTCCGTTGCTCTCCTTCTACCCACCATGGCGGGACGTCCTCTTCGCACGAGGCACGCCATCTCTCCGAAACTGGAACAGATGAGACTATAGAAGTGCAGAGTTTGAAGCAGGTAAACCAGAGGTAAGCATTTGCAAAAGTGATGGTAATGTTTGTGACAAGAAAAGGGAAAGCCCCCGTAAAGACCCTTGTCAGATAGGGGGCTGCCCCGTCAGTTCAGCAGAGGAAAAGGACCGAGCGAAACGCGATCCCCGCTTACCCATTCTCTCGCGCGAACAGGATGTTGTTGGTCTCAAGCCAGCTTTCAACCGTGCCCGTGTCGAATCCTTCAGCCGGATCGATGACAAGAGCATACATCTCCTCTTCCGCAAGCACCGCATCAAGGGCGTCGGTCAGCTGGATCTCCCCGCCGACTCCAGGCTTCACCTCAGCCAAAAGATCCATGACCCGTGGGCTCAGCAAGTAACGGCCAAACACAGCCAAGTTGGAAGGAGCATCCTCAAGCGCCGGCTTTTCGACAAGTTCGTTCACCTTCCACACCTCGGAAGAGACGGCAGCGCCCGCAATGACACCGAAACGACTCACCTGATCATCCGGAACCGGCATGACGGCTATGACACTAGCCCCCTCATGGGCATCCGACACGTCCTTCATGCGCGGGAGCATCCCGTTGTCCGGCACAAGCACATCACCAAGCAAGACGTAAAACGGCTCATCGCCCGTCTTCTCATGGGCGCAACGCACAGCATGCCCCAAGCCCAACGCCTCATCCTGGTACACGTAGCTCACGTTGAGGTTGCCGACCTGCTCGACCAGGTCGGCATAGTGTTCCTTGCCACGCTCACGCAGCACGGCAACCAGCTCGGGATTCGGTGAGAAATGATCCTCGATGGCCCGTTTCTCGTGGCTGTTGATGATGACGACTTCGTCGGCCGACGAGGCAAGCCCCTCCTCCACGACATACTGGATGGCGGGGCGGTCGACAACAAGCAGCATCTCCTTTGGCTGCGCTTTTGTAGCAGGCAGGAAACGCGTGCCGAGACCAGCGGCAGGAATCAGAGCTTTCATGTGCAGGAGACCTTTCTTCGGTATTCACGTACTCGCTACGCCGCACGCGCGGCGTCTCGTAAAATTCGCCTCGCTATTGTAGCACGGGCATTGGAGCCATCGCGTTTGTGCACCTCTTCGCCACGTTTTCCCCAGCGCCCGGCAACGCCCAGGATCAGACAGCCGCTTCAACCGCCTTGCAGCAAGACTGGAAAGAAGGGGCCTGACCGACCACCATGATCACCCACGTTCGACAAGATCGATGAGGTCCTGCATGGTGTAGCGAAGTGCATCCGATGGTGCGATGCGAAACGCATCAAGCACTCACTCGACGGCGTGGACCCGCTGAACCGCAAGAAGAGTCTAGAACTCACGGTATGGCCACGCAGATGTTTCATTTAAAGAAGCTCGATGCGGGAAAGAGGCGCCATCTCCAACCCGTAAAACTAAGCTATCAAAATATCCAATGCAATCAGAGGTTTTGCTTTCCAAGCTCGCACCATCAAGCATATTATCTCCCGACACGCTTGGCGAAGTGCCAATAAGCAATAGCCATCCTGTCGCCAAAAAACGCGAAGACCGTTCCTCCGCATCATCCCCCTGACTCGCAAGAGCGTGATCAAAACGATTACCATGGCATGGCCGCATAGCTTGATACGACGGCAGGACGGATGGATGGCAAAGTGCCGAGTTTGAATGCCAGCAACTTACTTCATTGACAAGAATGCCCTAGATCCATAAGAGCTACCCTGGTTTTAGACTTTAGTTCACAGAGAACAGCCCCGAAAGATAACTATAGCTACCAGGCATTTTCTCAATCGATTTGCTTCCAATGAAGTCTACGCTTTCAGCATCGTATTGGTATACAGCCCAATCTCCGAGGAGGTATATCGACCCCTCAGCTACAACCATCTGCATTGCTTCGTGCTCGAAAACATGCTCTTCGATAGCTCCCGTCTCAAGATCAACAATGCTCAGCGCGCTATCGTCTTGCCCTTGGACAACATTATAGTGAGCAACATAAAGCTTACCGTCTGCGAAAGCTACGCTCGAAGCGCCACCCCTGTTCAGCTGAAGGGCGTTCACCGTATTGTCTTTGGTGTCAAGCACGCCGATCTGCCTTCCCCCTAAGCCAACGCTACAGAAATAGATTTTACCTTCATAGACAACCGCCCTATAAGCGTCCGAATCATAATTACTGCAATCAATTGATTCTTGGAGGACCAGGTTCTTGTCGTAGCGTAAGATCATCAAAGAGTCGTTATCGAGAGATAATCCAAAAGCATACAGGCTCTCTTCGTACCAAATAATTTTCGATACATATACCCCCTCAATAGCTATCTTCAACACATCCCCGTTGTCGATTCGGCAACGATTTATATAGGTTGCATAATTTAACGTATTGCAGGTAAAAACGTACTCATCGCTCGCAGTTACATCGTTCATGGCTGGTTGATCAATGGTGTATATTTTAGAAGCAAGAGAATCTAAATCAACTCGAAGAACGGCATTGCCGTTTTTAACTTTAGATCTTCCTTGTGGAATAGCAAAAAGGCTACCCCTGTAAACTAGGGGATTATAAAAAGTGTTACCCAAGTTTGCATAGTTCAGAGGAAGCTGCGCCACCTCGTTCAGCTCTCTATCGTAGAAGATGATCCTACTTGTTTCAGCGTTTCCGCGCGTTTCAATGATGCCGATAGACGCATCGAGAGAAGTGCCCCGCTTGTCATCCGAAGTACAACCGTAAAAACTGATTGCCATGAAAAACATTGCACCGATTAAAAAGAGTATCGAGCCTCGCTTCATCGCCCATCCTTTGATCACAGAAAGCGCAGGCGGCATTCCGTGCCTGTCGCCTGCGCCTAGTTGGATATTAGTGATTTTGGTACATCAAAACACATTCTGGAGACTCTGAAAACTCGAGCGGGTAAATCATCGACCCAGCTAGGGGCGTGCTTATAACAACACCAAAATCATCATAATACCCCCACTACTTGAAACTAAGTATTTTGCTTAATAATTCCCACTCAACGTCTTATCTGGCATAAAAACAGTAACTATTTTGATATTTGAATATAAATTTATACTAATTATATATTTATATTCGATTTCCCGTTAGTCTTTTGCTCATGAATCACGTCTCGACCCTTAAGAATGGAGACCGATAATTCGACTTTTTAAATTTTCGGAAGAAGTCAATGATCCCACGTTTCCATGACACGCATAACGCGCAATCTAGCTGCTTTCCCATTTGTCTGTTTTCGATTTCACCAACAAGAATAAAGGTAGAGATTGAAGTTGGTGGGTATTCTGCCATGGTTTCATTTGCGTCGCATGCTCATAGCGAACGGGAATTGCACGAATTGATTGGAACACTGCTCGACCCACGTTCGACAAGATCAATGAGGTCCTGCTTCGAATGCACGCCGGTCTTGGCGTAGATATTCTTGACGTGCCCTTTCACAGTATTGAGAGAAAGGACCAGATCCTTGCTTATGTATACGCTCGAACGGCCTCTGACAAGATAGGCAAGCACCTCCTCCTCACGCTTCGTGAGGAGGAACTTCCGGGCGCACGCATCGCATCGGGCGTCAACCTGATCTCCGGAGCCCACGACGACCTGCTTGACAACCACAACCTGACTGGGAGCCCCAATCCGAGACGCAGCCTGCCATTTCTCTTGGCCCGTCAAGACGAGCAGTGCCATAGCAAACAGATACACGCAGATGAACACGATGGCAACCACTTGGATGAAATCGTATGCGTCATTGCGAGCGACCGCCTTGCCAACAAACACTCCCACCAAAGACAAAGCGGTTTCGGCACCTCGCATCATCCCATTGACGCGATAGCTGTCACATGAATGCTCCTCGATCAAGTTTGAAAGAAGCAACATGAAGGCGAAGCTGAAAAAATAGTACCCGCCCGCAATGAACATGTTGACGAACACCCTGTTTTCCCAACCGGTGAACGGCAAGAGAAAGAGCACCCCCAGAGCCAAAGGAAACAGCGCCTTGTAAATGGAAGCGGGGTTGATGACGCGAAGAAGCGTTGCCGCGATACAGAGAAACGCGATAGCCGCACTTCCTATTGCCAGAGTGGTCAGCATGCTTGCATAGCCAAACCCTCCCGGGTTGTTCATGGCAATCTGACCCACGATGCCGAACACCACGACAAAAGCCGCCAAACACGAGAACGAACTCAAGGTCCTCTTGAAAAGGCCCGGCATCCAACCATCCCCCACCGTGCCAGGGGATGGGTGCGAAGGCGCGTCTTGAAACGCCATCTCGTCACGTGAGCTGGCAAATGTCATTCGAGCACGCATGAGAAGCAGTCCCGAAACTAGAGGCAGAAGAAAGGCAACGCCGAGCGCAGAGGGGGAAGGAAGGGCGACGAGGGCGTAGCTGGCAACAAACAAGGCGACGAACGCGATGCCCAGAGCAACGCCCCTCAGCGGCTTTCGAACGCTGAGCAAGGCATCTTGCCACATGAGACCAGCAATCCCCACGCCAATTCCCCCGAAAGCCCCCGCCAGGGCAAAGGCGAGAACGCTCGGGCCGCCCGCAAAAGCCACGACGACAAAAAGGCTGGCGATGACGAGCGCAGCCGAGATCAGCGGGAGCTTAGAGACGACGCGGGCAGACGGGCGAAAGCGCAACCCCGCAACAATCATCAAAGTGAGGGCCAGGGACACCAGCAAGGCGATGTCAAACACGTCGTTTGGCTGTCTCCTGAGGCCGACGCAGAGGAAAAGCGACTCCGAGAGCAGAACTCCTTGCTCGAAGCCGAGCAGCAGCCCAAAGCCGATGAAGCAATACGACGCGCGCATGTCCCCTTCTATGACAGCCCCTTCCGCCAAACACACCCCAACCACCCCAAAAGCGTGGTGCCACCATAGCACATCAGTTCCGCCCCCTGTTGAGACGAGCGCCAAAACGACCCAAAAGAGGTCGTGGCTTTTCCCTGATAAAACCCTATGGTGGTGCCACGCACGCCACGGAGGCGTGCCCGAAAGGAAGGGGATAGGATTGAACGCTGAAAGCAAAAACTTGACGCGACGGGGGTTCCTGACAGGAGCAGCCGCCACGAGCGCGATCGCAGCCATGGGGGCTCTTGCGGGATGTACGCCATCAGCGCCAGCGGCGTCAGGGTCCGAAGGCACCAAGGGGGGAAATGAGACAGCCTCTGCAGAAGGCATCAATTCCTGGGCGGGCAAGGCACCCGATCCCATCACAGACTTTGACAAAGAAGTCGACCTGGACGGCCAGTTTCTCGTCATCGGTGCAGGCATGTCGGGATTTGCAACGGCCACACGTCTCATCGAGCAGGGAGAAAAGGTCACCATGGTGGCAAAGACCGAGAAATGGACCGGCATCGGCGGATCCGTCTTCGCCTTCAACAGTTCTCTGGCAAAACAGACGGGGGGCGAGGTTGACGTCGAGGAAGCGCTCCCCCGCATCATGGAAATGATGAGCCACAACGTGGACGAACGGCTTTGGAGGATCTTCGCGACTCGCTCTGGCGAAGCCATGGACTGGGCGTGCGACATCTGCGAAGAAGAAGGGCTCACGGTCCTTATCTCAGAGGTGGAGCATGGCTCCCTGGGCGAATATCCGGGCACTCACAACTTTGCGGGCGGAGCAAACTGCTCGTTCACCACAGACAAGGATCCCTTGTCGAAAAACCGCATTCCCACGACAGTCGGCAGCCCCATCATGGACTTTCTGCCCATCTTGGAAAAACGTTGCACCGATGCCGGCATGTCCCTGTCATACAACACGAAGGTCGAACAGCTCATCAAGGACGATTCCGGGCGCGTGAACGGGGCTGTCTGCACCTCAGCCGATGGAGAGACCGTGGGATACGTGGGCGCGCGAGCCGTCGTGCTGTGCACCGGCGACTACACCATGGATGAAGCCATGCTCAAAGAACTGTGTCCCATGGCCGATTCGGACAATGTGTTCAAGGGCTTCCTCGACTATGCCACCGGAGACGGACAAAAGCTCGGCGTATGGGCAGGTGCCGCCATGCAGACCACAAAGCCCCATGCGCCCATGATATTCTCCCTGCCCGTCGAATGCACGATGGGGCAGTCGCCCTGCACCCTGAGCTCCGAAGAGATCAGAAACCTCTATGCCGACGACCCCCAGCTTCTCCAGCGCTACCAGACGGCGGACGAGTCCATCATCGCGCTCACCATGTCGAAAAACAACTTGCAGGTGAATGCCAACGGGGAGCGTTTCAACAACGAGCATTGCGTCATGGGATACGAAGGCATCCAACTGCTCCACCAGCCAGGGGGAAAGGTGTTTAACATCTACACCAAGAACTGGATGGACCATATTCCGGAGCAGGCAGGATATCTTGGGGGACCCATCGCCACCAAAGAAGACTACACGCTGTTCATGTGTCCCGAAGGCGGATTCGAGTCGATAGAAGCCTTGGCCGCCGCAAATGAGTTGCCCGCCGAAACCCTGAAGAAGACCGTGGCGCGTTACAACGAGCTTGTCGACAAGGGGCATGACGAAGATTTCCTCAAGCCAGCCGAGTACCTGTGCCGCATTGACGAGGAGGGGCCCTTTTACTGCATTCCCACCTACAGCGCGTTGCTCGTGTGTCTGGGAGGCCTGCAGACCGATCCCGACCTGCACGTTCTGGACGACGAAGGCAACGTCATCGAAGGGCTTTACGCCAATGGGTCGGTTGCCGGAAACTTCGTCGGCAACAACTACACCACCGTGTGTCCCGGCCTGAATTTCGGAAGAAGCCTCTGCTTCGGCTATCTGCTTGCCGACCATCTCGCGAAAAGCGAATAAAAGCCTGCTGCTCGATTTCACCTTAAGGAAAACAAGCCTCCATGATCCGATGGAGGCTTGTTTGATTTCAGCGAATTCCGGCGAGCGTCAGTCAATCCTTGAAAAAGAAATCCCGCGCTGTGAAAAATGAACGCACCCGGCATATAGCGGGTGCGTCGAATTCCGTGGTGGAGATGATGGGATTCGAACCCACGACCCCTACGTTGCGAACGTAATGCTCTCCCAGCTGAGCTACATCCCCACGAATATGCGCATGTTGTGCGCGAGTTGATATTTTGCACGTGACACGGCCATTTGTCAAATGCCCCGTAAAATGAGCACAGAACGGTCAGTCGGCATCGTCTTCGTCGAGCTCGTCAGCCT
>JAEZDJ010000063.1 GCA_023429565.1 Actinomycetes bacterium | reverse complement strand
GGAAGGAGCAGGGTGCCGCTTCCGGGCCATCCGCCCGCCCTGTGGGCTTTAAAGGCTTGCGAGCGTCCCCGAAAGGGAATCCGTGAACCAGTCCAGATCGTCGAGAGAGAAAACCAACGGCGGGCGCACTTTCAGCACATTGCCATGGGGGCCGCACAGCGATACGAGTACATGTCGCTCACGCATCCCCTCTATGATGCGCACGGCGGTGGCGTAATCCGGCTCGGTCGTTCCAGGCTTGACGATGTCCACGCCGGTGAAAAGGCCGGCGCCGCGCACGTCGCCGAGCAGGGGGTGGTCCTTTGCCAGAGAGTTCAGCGCTTCTCGCATTGCGTTGCCCACACGCTGGGCGTTGCCCAACGTGTCTTCCCCCCGCATGGCATCGAGCGTGGCCTGCGCGGCCGCCATGGCGACGGGACTGCCGGCAAACGTGTTGAAGTAAGGGGAGCTTTGGGCGAAGGCATCAAGCACGTCTGTCTTTGCGGCGACGCCGGCACAGGCAATGCCGTTGGCCATGGGCTTTCCCATGGTGACGATGTCAGGCACGATCCCGTGACGCTGGAAGCCCCAAAACCCTTCGCCCGTTCGTGTGAAGCCAGGCTGCACCTCGTCGGCGATGAACACGCCGCCCGCACGATGCACGGCGTCAATGACTGGTTGGAGGAACCCAGGCTTTCCTGGGAAGACGCCGTCAGACGAGAAGATGGTGTCAACCAGCAGGGCGGCGAACTTGATGCCATGTCTTTTCATATCGGCAATCTGGGCTTCCACCTGCTGGGCCATCCATGCGCCGATGTCGTCGGTTCCCAAGCGATAGGTGTCGGGGGTCGGTATCATGCGCATGTCAATGGCCATCGGCGCGTCGGCCCCGATTGAGGGAGAGAGCTTTGTGATGAGGTCGGTGTTGCCATGATACGCCTCGCTGGTCACGATGACGCCCGTGCCGCCTGTGTAGGATTTCGCAATGCGCACGGCAAGGTCGTTGGCTTCTGAGCCGGAGAGCAGAAACATGATGCGATCAAGCTCGCTGGGCATGGTGGACAGCAGGTCCTCGGCGTAATGGAGGATGTTCTCATGCAGATAGCGCGTATGGGTGTTGATAAGCCCCATCTGCCTCGACACCGCTTCTGCCACCTTGGGGTGACTGTGCCCGAGCGAGGGGATGTTGTTGTAGACATCAAGGTATTCCTCGCCGTCCGCATCAAACAGCCGCGTGCCACGCCCGCGCACGAAATTGAGCGGCTTATGATAGAACAGCCGGTAGCTTGGGCCGAGGATCGCTCGGCGCTCGACCATCTGACGCGTCGCTCCGTCGAGGTTCTCCATGTCTTCTGCCTTGAAGCTGTTCGAATCCATGATGGTGGACGATGTTGCCATGTCTTCTCCTTATGATCTTGCTCGATTGACACCTTCTCATACGCTTGCGCAGCTGGAGGCACGGCGGCTCGGAAGCTGACATTTCCGCCGCTCGGAAGACGAAGAGGCCTCTGCGGCGCAGGGGAAGTATCGCTGTCCCGTGTTTCATCTGCGTTACGTCAATTATCTCGCCATACAGGTTTCTTCCATGTTTCGCTGCCGTTTCACCTTCATAAACGAGCACGAACGATTTTGTTTCACTTGGGATTCAGCAGGGGCTCGATCAAAGCGCTTGCTAAGGTACGGCAATCGAAACGAGCGCCCAGCATGCGCAGCACCTCAGCTATTGAGGGCGGCAGGCGACAAGTGAGGAGGAGCCCATGGCAACGGCAACATCGAAGGAACAGGCACATCTCCAGGTGGAGGGGCAAGAGACCGTCAGTGATGCGGATCAGGCCGTCGCGACGGCAGCCGAGCGCGTGATTGCCACCGCGGCAGACGTCCAGGAGGCCGAGGCGAAGAAAATCGCCAGCAAACAGGCTCTTGGCGTCCATATGCCTCCCGATTTGCAGAGCGAGGGAGGTGCGACGGGCCTTGCCGCCTTTGCCGCTTACAACAAGGGCTCCTTGGCGCCCTGGTGGCTGCTGCGCGGAGTGTGCGACGCTTGGGGCTTCGACACGTTCACCACGGAAGTTCGTCTTATCACCGTATCTGAAAACGCTACGTTTCTGGTCACGTGCAACGACAAGCCCTATGGCGTCATTCGCGTCTCGCAGCCCGGCTATGTGGGCGGGCCCGTTGCGGTCGCCTCTGAGATTGCGTGGCTCGCTGCGCTGCACAGCGTGGAAGGCGTCAACGTCGTCGATGACATTCCCACGGCATCGGGATTCACGGTGGCTACCATCGCCGACGAATCGGGCACCGAGTGGGCGTGTGTGTGCACGTCGTTCGTCGAGGGCGTGGTGCTCGAAGACCTGCCCGATCCGTCGTCGTACTACCGCGTCATCGGTCGCTGGGCGGCCCAGTTCCATATCCATGCGCGTTCCTGGCAGAAACCTGATGGGTTCAAGCGCTTCGAATGGGGACTCTCGGACATGGTGGGCGATCATCCCCGTTGGGGACGCTGGGAGGATGTCGATCTTACCTCGGAGGAATTCAGTCTGTTGAAACGCGCTGAGCGAGCTGCCTTGGACGTCATGGAGCAGGTTCCCCGCACGCGCTCGACCTGGGGACTTATCCATGCCGACCTGCGTCCTTCGAACGTGATCGCCAGTGCCGACGGCACGCTGACCGTCATTGACTTCGACGATTGCGGCTATTCCTACTATCTCTACGACTATGCGGCGGCATTGTCTTTTGTCGAGCATGAGCCGTACGCCCCGGCCATGGCCCGGGAATGGATTGCAGGCTATCGCGAGGTCATGCCGCTTTCCGACGACGATCTTGTGCGGGCCAGCGCCCTTTCGATGATCCGCCGGTTGCAGATGCTCGGTTGGACAACCAACCATTATGCCGACGCGCTCCCCGACGGACTCTATGACGCCCAGGCGCCCGGCACGGTTATGTGCGCCAAGCGCTATTTGGACAATCCCCTCTGGCTGCTCGAAGGGTAGAGGCAGGGGACAGTTGTGCTGAAAAGCTAAAACAACGGAGCAATCCGAGCATATACATCATCATCCGATCTCAAAAGAAGGAGGCGTCTCATGGCTGCTGCACATGAGGGGGTCGTTGCGCCCGCTGGAGCGGGACCGCTCACGGCGGAATCAAACGACTATTTTGAAAAACGTGCATTGAAAAAGGGATCGGCTGGCTGGCTTTTGCTGGCGGGTTTGGGCGTGTCATACGTCATATCCGGCGATTTCTCGGGGTGGAACCTCGGCATGGCGCATGGCGGTTTCGGCGGACTGCTCATCGCGTTTGCCCTCATGGGCATCATGTACGCCTGTATGGTGTTCGGCTTGGCCGAAATGTCGTCAGCCCTGCCGACTGCGGGAGCGGGGTACGGGTTTGCGCGCCGTGCGCTCGGAAAGCTTGGCGGGTACGTCACGGGGATAGCCATTCTCATTGAATACTCCATCGCCCCGGCGGCCATTTCGGTGTTCATCGGCGGATACATTGAGTCGCTCGGGCTTTTCCCCGGACTCAATCCCATTGTCATTTATGCGGTGTTCTTCGCTCTCTTCATCGCCATTCATCTGATCGGCGTCGGCGAGGCACTCAAGGTCATGTTTGTCATCACGGCCGTTGCCCTTGTTGCGCTGGTTGTGTTCGCGTTCGGCATGATCCCGCATTTCGATGCGGCCAACCTGTTCAATGTCGCGCCTGACGGATCGGTGGGCTCAAGCGAGTTCTTGCCGT
The DNA here is from genome assembly GCA_023429565.1 of Actinomycetes bacterium. Lineage (GTDB taxonomy): Bacteria > Actinomycetota > Coriobacteriia > Coriobacteriales > Eggerthellaceae > JAEWQO01. The sequence goes on along the minus strand of JAEZDJ010000063.1, from coordinate 15,846 downwards.
TCGGTGTCAGCGGAGTGCTGGCAGCTCTGCCGTTCGGCATCTGGTTTTTCCTGGCTGTGGAGGGCGTTCCTCTGGCCGCTGAAGAGGCCAACGATCCGAAGAAGGACATGCCCAAGGGCATTATTGCAGCCATGGCGGTTCTGGTGGTGACCGGCCTGACTGTGCTCCTGCTCTGCCCGGGCGGTGCGGGCGCTGCCCTCATGGGCGAATCGGGCGCGCCGTTGCCCGACGCGCTGAATGCGGTTGGCGAGTCCGGATTGGCCACGTTTGTGAACTACGCGGGCCTGGCTGGTCTGGTGGCTTCGTTCTTCTCCATCGTGTTTGCCTACTCCCGCCAGCTGTTTGCGTTGTCCCGTGCTGGCTACCTGCCGCGCGTTCTGTCTGTGACCAACGGCCGCAAGACACCGACCTGGGCTCTCATCGTTCCGGGCGGGGTGGCGTTCCTCTTGGCCGCCGCGCTGCAGAACGGGGACATCCTCATCAACATTGCAGTGTTCGCCGCTGCCGTCTCCTACGCCCTCATGAATCTCTCGCATATCGTGCTGCGCGTGAAGGAGCCCGATTTGGAGCGTCCGTACAAGACTCCGGGCGGCGTGGTGACGACCGGCATTGCCTTGGTGCTGTCCTGCGTGGCTGTGGTGGCGACGTTCTTCGTCGATCCGGTGGCTGCCGGGTGTGCTGCTCTGGCCATGGTGTGCTTCGTGATCTACTTCTTGGTGTACAGCCGTCACCATCTGGTGGCGAACGCACCCGAAGAGGAATTCGCTTGTCTGGCTGCCGCAGAAAGCGAACTGAGGTAAGGTCGGGCGCGAAATCTCCGACTTGCTGAGAACGGAGCTCTGCCAACTGGCTTGTTGAGCCGAAGCAGAGATCGCCAAGTTTTTGGTTTGACGCTTCGCCTTATGCCCGGATGCCGTCTTGGATGGCATCCGGGCACTTTTGTGCCGTCGCTTGCGCGAGAGCATGTCGCGTGGCTGACCCCCCCCTTGGCACCGCGTGCGATTTTGCCCGGAATCTGTCGCGCCCGTCAACTTTGGGCAAAATTGTCCAAGGGACTTTAGGCGGACGGCTGCCTTCTGCTAAGCTTTGCTTCATGTTTCCGACCGCTGGGTCTTGGCAAAGGATTCTGGCGTGGCGTCGGCTTTGGGCCGAGTCCTGCGTTGTTCGAGGCCCGTCTTCTCGTGGATGAAAGGAATGCTGCATGGATGCATCTCGCATCGGCGTCGTGTTCGATTGCGACGGAACGCTGCTCGACACCATGGACGTGTGGCGTGATATGGAGACCGAGCTCGCTCGCCGTGCGGGCGTGGAGCTCTCGAAGGCCGATACCGACGAGCTCACCACGCTCACCATTCCCGAGTGCGGGGAATTCTTCCATTCTCGGCTGGGCTTGGGGTCCAGTGTGGAAGACGTCTTGAGCATGATCGACGATTTCATCCTCGATTTCTATCAAAAGCAGGTGTCCGGCCGCCCAGGAGCTCTCGCCTTTGTCCGCGGGCTTGTCGAGCGGGGGGTGGCGGTGAGCGTTGCCTCGTCCAGTCCCCAGACCTATTTGCAAGCCGGCCTTGCCCAGGCGGGATTCTCTCCTTATCTGCAGGCCATCGTGTCGGTCGACGATGTGGGGACGTCAAAGCGCGAGCCGGCGGTCTATGATCGCGCACGCGAGATCATGGGCACGTCGCTGCAGTCGACGTGGGGTGTGGAGGACTCCCTTTATGCGCTGCACACGTTGCGCGGGGCGGGATATCGCACGCTTGCCATCTATGATCGCGACGATGCCGGAACCTTCGAGGACCTGTCAGCCAATGCCGACGTCGCCATTTTGAGCTTCGAGGACATCGATGTCGATGAGTTCATCGCGTGGTCGACCGGTTCGGAGGGCGTTGAGGCTTGACCTTGCCTCCTGGCAAGGAGGCTTGTTCCCTGTCCTGACGACGCTGCGCCAGCCGCCTTCCGCCGCAATCCTGCTCAACCCATGGTCTCTGCCCCTGTCGAGCCCCGTCCCGTGAGGGCTGCGATTCTCGTCGTCGTCGGGAATCGAGGTGCTGGCGGCTGCGCGCGTTCGGTTTCGGACAAGGGTGCCAAAACCGTGCCACCCTTGTCCGTTTCCTGCCCTCGCTTCTGTCAGAAGACTCAAAAAAATAACTTTCATCAGGCTTGACGAAACAACGTCACCAACTATGGGCGAGTGTGTCGGACGATGCCCCTCACCAATAAATATTCCACAAATCATGAACTCTTGATGTTTCGACGGTCCGCTCCCCGCGTCTAAGGTGAGCGTGCGCTTGTTGTGGCGTCCGAACCGATGGCTCTTTCCCGTCGGTTGTCGGGGCGTGCGCAACGAGCACATGCTGGAAGACGAGAGGGGAATCATGACTGAATCTCGGGGCTGCGCGTCCGCAGCCGAATCTGTTGTCGCCTGCGTACAGGCGAACCGCGCGAACAGCTTGCCGCTTCTGGCGTGTCTGCATGCCTGCCAGGCCACTGTCCAACCGTACCGCGATGTGGAACGTGTGCTTGCGGGAGAGCCCCGCATGCGCATGTCGACTCAAAACGTGCACGTGCTCATGGACATGCTCATCGAGGCGGGGGGCATTGAGGCCGTCGCCTTGGATGAAGGTGGGGACGATGCGCATTCTGCCGACCAGCCTGCTGACTACGGAGTGAAGACGACCGAAGCCGGGTGTGCCGCGATGGCCAGGCTCGAGCCAGTCAGCCGCTTCGCGGAGTTGCTGGCGGGTGAGCCTCATGGCTACGAGGACGCCTACAAGCGGGTGCTGTCAGCCTGCATGCACGGCGCGTCACGCGCTGAGGTGGAGGCTGCTCTGGCGGGGCATCCGGCATTGACGAATCCCAAGGTCGTCTATCCATCGTATTTCATTTCAAAACTCGAGACCATCGGAGGTCTTTCATGGGACGGCGTCTGGCATGTCACCGAATCCGGCTCTCGCATGTCCGGTGCACTGGCCTGAGGCATCCCATCGAAGATAGAGAAGACAGACAGCAAGGACGAGGAAGAGGGAGGGAATTATGACGCAACCTACTCTGTCGCGCCGCAGCTTCGTGAAAAGCGCGGCAGCGCTTGGCGCGGTGGCGACGCTGGGCATTGGCGCGGCGGGAGATCTGGTCGCAGCCGATCCGGCCCATGCGGCCGAGAGCGGCGAGGTCAAGGTGGTCAAGACAGCCTGCCGTGCGTGCATCGCCAATTGCGCGGTGCTTGCGCACGTGAAGGATGGGCGCGTGATCAAGCTGGAGGGAAACCCGGAGAGTCCCATGAGCCGTGGCGGCGTATGTGCGAAAGGGCTGTCTGGTATACAGGCGTTGTACCACCCCAATCGCAACAAGTATCCCATGCGGCGCGTCGGCGCGCGGGGTGGCAACGATTGGGAGCGGATCTCCTGGGATGAGGCCATCACCGAAATTGCCACGAAGATCAATGAGTTTTCCGAAAAATACGGCAGCGAGTCCATCTCCGTTTCCACTGGCGGGGGAGGCAATCCGCATTTTTCCAACGTCAAGCGTTTCGGCGAGGCCATCAACACCCCCAATGTCTGGGAGCCTGGCTGTGCGCAGTGCTATCTGCCGCGCATGGGAGCGGCTTTGCTGGCATATGGGGCGGGGAAGCCGAACAACCTCAGTTTCTCGGACAGCAACGGTTGGGACTATTACTACAACGACAGCGCGGTGACCAGCGTGGTTCTGTGGGGTACCGATCCCAGCAACTCGTCGGTCTCCACCGGAGGACGTGCGCTTGCCGAACTGAGGACGCGTGAGCAGGGTCTCAGGACCGTCGTCATCGACCCCCGTTTCACGGTCGATGCTGCCAAGGCCGAGGTATGGCTGCCCATTCGTCCCGGAACCGATGCTGCGCTCGCCCTGGCATGGACGAGATGGATCCTCGACAACGAGAAGTATGACGAAGATTTTTGCCGCACCTGGACGAACATGCCCTATCTGGTGAATCCCGACACGCGTCTCACGCTCAAAGCAACCGAAGCTGGGCTTGAGGGGACCGACGACGACTATGTCATCTGGGATCCGGCGCAGGGCAAAGCAGTGGTGCTGGAATACCCGTTCAATGCAGGCGTGGCTGCCCCCCTGTTCGGCACCTATGAAGTCAATGGGCTGCAATGCAAGACGGGCGGCCAGCTGTTGAAGGAATCGTGCGAGGAATGGACGTTGGCCCAGGCGGCGGAAGTGTGCTGGCTTGACGAGGGCGAGATAGAGCGCGCACTTGAGATATACACCGATTCCGAAGGCCAGTCAGGCATCATGCAGGGCGTTGCGATCGATCAATATCCCCAATCGCAGCAGAATGCGCTCGCTGCGCTCAATCTGGAGTTTCTCATGGGCAACGTTGAGAAGCCCGGTTCCATGCTGCAACGCTTCGCCAATGCGCCCTGCAAGGACCAGCTGGGCAACACGCCTCGCCTCCTGTCGAAGGACCAGGTTATGAAGCGGTGTGGCTATCTTGAGCACAAGGGTCTCATCTGCTGGGACATGGCGTTCATTCCCGATGTGTTCAAGGCCATGAAGGACGGCGATCCCTACCAGATACATATGTGGATCGAGCGCTCGGGGAACAAGCACGTGGTTCTGGGGAACTCCTCATGCCTGGACGAGATCGTCCCGAACCTTGACTTCGTCGTCCATGCCTTCTTGTACCCGACCGCGTTCAGCGTGCTGTGTGCTGACATGCTGTTGCCGTGCACGGAATGGCTGGAGACGAACTTGCCTATTCCGCAGCTCAACACCATTGTCATCCGCCAGGCGGTCACGCATCTGTTTGAGACCGTCGAGGAAGGCATCATCTGGACGAACATCGTGCAGAAATGCGCAGAATTGGGAAACGCCCATGCGGCCAAGGCTTTCGATGCCGATGCGTGCATGACGACGCCGTTTTATAAAGACGAGCATGAAAAGCAGCTCCAACACCTCAACAAGTTGAAGATGAGCTGGGAAGAAGCATGCGAGCAAGGGGTTATCCAATGGGCCACCGAAGAGGAGTACCGCACCTTCGGCGTGTACCTCAAAGACGACGGCAAAGGCAAGCCCAAGGGATTCGGCACACCGTCCAAGAAGCTTGAAGTGTACTGCGAGTCAAACATCATCCTGGGCAGGACGGGGTATCCCTGGGCCCAATGCGCCGAAGAGAAGCCGCTTGTGCTGCCGCCCTGCGAGAAGGACTATGAGCCGCTGTGCTACTACGAGGAGCCGCATGAATCTCCTTTGACGGACGGGGAGTATCCGCTCGTTTTGACCGAAGGGCGCCTTCCCATGTATCACCATGGGACCCTGCGCAACATCCCTTATTTGCGCGAGATCTATCCGGTGCCGGAAATGTGGATCCATCCAGATGACGCGGAGACCTATGGCATCGTCGACGGCGAATGGGTGAACATAGAGAGCCGCCGAGGCAAAACGCACGGTCGAGCGAAGGTGACGACAGCCATTGCAAAGGGCGTCGTCTACCAAGAACGGTTCTGGGCACCCGAACTGTTGGATTCGGACGATCCTGCCCAGGCCTACAAGGTGATGAACATCAATGTGCTCACCAAGAACGACGCCCCCTACAACCCGGAGTATGGCACCTACACCTTGCGCGGCTTCCAGGTGAAGGTCAGCCCGAGCGATGACGCCATTCTCGACCAGGTTTGGACCAAGGGAACCGATTTCGCTCCCTGGATGCCCGTTTCGTCCGATATCACCGAGGAGGTGTACGACTATGGCGCGTAATTGCATTGTCGTGAACGTCGATCGTTGCACCGGCTGCCATGGCTGCGAGGTTGCCTGCAAGATGGAAAACGACGTGGCTCTTGGCGAGCACTGGAGCCGCGTGCTCATGGTCGGCCCGTTCGGAGAGTATCCGAACATGGTGCGCTATCCGTTGCCGGCCATGTGCCAGCAGTGCGAGGACGCGCCCTGCGTTCACGTCTGCCCCACGGGTGCCAGCTACCGTGACGGACAGGATGTCGTGCTCATCGATCGCAGCAAGTGCATCGGATGCAAATATTGCATGATGGCCTGCCCCTATGGCGTGCGCGATTGGAGCGTCGAGACCAAGACGGTGGAGAAGTGCACCTTGTGCGGGCATCTGACCGCGCAGGGAGAGTTGCCTGCTTGTGTCAAGAGCTGTGCTGCCGGTGCTCGATTCTATGGCGATCTGGATGATCCTGATTCCGATGTCTCGAAAGAGCTGGCGAAATATGGCGAGGCCGACATCCACACCCTCGAAGACGTGGGCAACCATCCTGCTACCAAGTACATCATGACCAGTATGCACGGCGAGTGGAAGGAGCGTGTGTGACATGGATATACAATGGTCGCTCGTCCTGTTTACGGCGCTTTCGGGCGCGGGTGCATGGCTGTTCGCCTGCGTCGGCATCAACACGTTCAAGGGGCTGGCGAAGAAATCCGTTCTTCCTGCCTCTCTTGCGGCGGTTGCGCTGCTGGCCGTTGGGGGTCTGTGCTCGGTCACGCACCTGTCCCATCCCGAGCGCATGCTTTCCGCATTGGGGCATCCCGCGCCGGGCATTTTCCTCGAAGCTTTGCTGCTGGGCATATTGGCCGTTGTCGCCCTCGTCTACGCGGTGCTGCTGAAACGTGAGGCCAGCATGACTGGACGCAAGGTGCTCGCGGTCATCGGCATCGTGTTGGCCGTGGTGTTCTCCTTCTCGTGCGGGTCGTCCTACATGATGGCCTCTCAGGCTTCGTGGAACACCGTCGCCCTGCCTCTGGGGTATTTGGGCATGGCCGCGGCTTCTGGCACTGCTGTCTGGGCTCTGATGACGGCGCTGTTCAAGGAAGACGTTGAGGCCGTGAGGTTTGCCGGGAGGCAGATGGCGGTGGGCGGCGCGCTGGCATTGGTTTTTGCCCTTGCCTACGGCATGCTCTCCGGCGTGGCTGGGGGATCTGAAGCTCCTCTGTTCTGGATCGCGGTTGTGGCATGCGGCGGGCTGGCGCCGGCGGTGTTTGGCTGGCTGATCATTCGCGATCCCGGCAAAGCGCTGACGTATTCGGTCATTGCATTAACGGGAGCGCTCATCGGGTCGGTTGCCTATCGCGCCCTCATGTGGCTGGTCGGAAGCACTCTGATGGCCCTGTTCGGCGTGGTTGTCTGACGCGGAGGTTTCTCTTTGCGGATCACCGCCGTGCTTTTGCCTCGGAAGGAGGGGTGCCTTTCGGCAACCCCTCCTTCCGAGGCCCTGCCTGGAGCGTCCGTGCAGGAATTCAGGAATGATCGGGTGAAAAGGGCAGGTGGCTCTGCTGCGTGCCCGTCAGTGGAAAAGGAGAATGACATGGATGAGGCGCTGAAGCGGGACATCGTGGAATCGTGTGAGGCTCGGGCGACGTTTTACCGCTTCCTTGCGAGCCTTTTTCTGCATGAGGTGACCGACGAGCAGATAGCGTCCATCGCTCAGGCGCGTCTGCCGCAGGATGACGGAAACCTGGGTCGAGGGTATGGACTCATAACCGAGTTCATCCGTCGTCGCGATGCGGGCACCCGTCAGCGGCTGGCAGTCGACTACGCCCACGTGTTTTTAGGCGCTGGCTCATATGACGCGCTGATGGCGCCGCCGTTCGAGTCGGTGTACACGAGCGAGGGACGGCTGCTTATGCAGGACGCACGCGACGAGGCTCTTGCCTGCTATCGGTCCGCAGGGCTCGACCTGCCGCCCGAAAACGTCACGCCCGAAGACCATGTCGGATTTGAAATGCAGTTCATGGCGGAGCTGGCTGATCGCATTGCAGGGGCAGTGAGAGAGGGTGACGGGGTGCGCTTTGCCCTCCTCGCAGAGCAACAGCGATCCTTTTTCTCTGATCATTTGGCAAATTGGCTGCCTTTGTTCGCCGACGACATAGATAGGCATTGCTCGACGAACTTCTACCACGGCGCGGCTGCGCTCGTGCGCGGCTTGCTGTCGTCGGAGCGTTCTGCCGTGGACGATCTGGCGGGGATCGGCCGGGAGGAAGCGGCGTGACATGGGCGGTATGACGCGCCGAGCGTTCATCGGGGCGTGCGCGACGACCGTCGCCTGCATGGGCGTGGGCGGTATCGCTTGGGCGACTGATGCCGGCGAAGATCGATTGCGGCCGCCTGGAGGGCAGGATGCTCGCCGCATGGCCGCCGCCTGTCTGAAGTGCGATCGGTGCCGCAGCGCATGTCCAACGGGCGTGATAGCCTTGTCGACCATCGAAGGCGGCTTTCTTGCGGCGCGTACTCCCGTGCTCGACTTTCACAAAGGGTATTGCGATTTCTGCGGCACATGCCAGGAGGTGTGCCCCACGGGTGCGCTGGGCCCGTTCGATGCCGATCGAGACAAATTGGGCGTGGCAATCATCCAGAAGGACCGTTGCATCGCTTTTTTCCAGGGGTGTGTGGAATGCGAGCGTGCTTGTCCGTATGGGGCCATCGTGCTTGATGGGGCGGGAGTTCCCGTGGTTGACGCCGCCGCCTGCAATGGATGCGGCGTATGCGAGGACCGGTGTCCCGCCTTGGTGTACCGCACGTTTTCTGGGGGAACGCGGCGTGGGGTTGTGGTGGTGACGCTTGAGGCGTTCGAGCGCATGGGAAAGACGGTCGTCGAGAACGAGAGCGAGATGACGGCATGAGAGACGAACGGAAACGGCGGCGTGTGAGTAAGGCGGCGGTGCTGCGCACGTTGTCGGCCCTGGCCGTTGTGGCGGCGGTGTGCATCGGACTTGCCATCCATACCGGCACGGGCACGCCAAGCGCATGGGGCGTCGCCGATGTGGCTTCCCTGTGTCCGCTGGGAGGCATCGAGGTGTTGCTTGCATCGAAGTCATTTGTGCCGCCTCTGCTGATAGGGCTTGCGTTTGCCGCGGTGTTGACCCTGGTGTTGGGGCGCGCGTTCTGTGCATGGGGGTGTCCGGTTCCGCTGCTGCGGCGCGTGTTCGGCACGAAAAAGGCTGGTGGCATGCGCTTATCTCGCCATGCCCGGGCCGAAGGGGGAGAAACGGGTCCTCGGTCGCCGGATGTTGGGGAGGCGCAGGGGAATACTGCGGGCATTGTCGAGGTTCCGCGGCCTCGAGACCAAGGGGGAGTGCGTGACTCACGCAACTGGGTGCTGGGGGGCACCTTGCTGACCACCGCTCTCTTCGGCTTTCCGGTGTTTTGTCTGGTCTGTCCTGTCGGCCTCACGTTTGCGACGTTGGCGGTGGTGTGGCGCCTCTTTCAGTTCAATGAAGTCACCTGGTCTCTTGTCGTGTTCCCTGCCATTTTGGCGTTCGAACTGATCGTGCTGAGGAAATGGTGTCATCGTTTTTGCCCGCTCGGGGCCCTCTTGTCGCTTGTGGCGCGCGGCAACCGCACGTTTCGTCCAGCTGTGCAGGCTTCCTCCTGCTTGCACATGACCGGTGGCGAGACGTGTCGACGTTGCGCGGATGCCTGCCCCGAGGGAATCGACCTGCATGATCAGGAGGCCTCTGCACCCCTGAACGAATGCACGAAGTGCCGGGAATGCTCGGACGCCTGCCCGGTCCATGCCATCCGGTTTCCCTTCCTGCCAAAGCGCTAGGGGGAAGGCGGGCGTCTGCCCGTCGGCGCTTTGTGGTACAGTCAATGCGACTGTCCTGTGAGAAGGGGAAGGACGAGAGATGGACAAGGATATGCAACGACAGTCTGCTGAGGGGGACGTTGAGGTTCGGGAGCCCTCATCGCTGGCGCGCCTCATGCTCGACCTCGATGAACAGTGGCCGAGTTTGAAGTTCCTCGGATTTGGGTGCTACTATGCGTGGATATGGCTGTCGTACAACAGCAGCGTTCTCGTCGCCGGTCCCCAGGCGGGTGGGCAGCCGGCCGACACCGTGTTCGCCATGTACCTCGCATCGACCACGGCTCTTTCGATCATGCTCATACTCTCCTCGGTTTTTACCAAGATATCGACACGTCTGGTGGAGAGTCGCACATTCGTGTTCGCCATGGGTGTCGTTGCGGCAATGGGAACGGTCATCGCCGCCGTGTGCTCGGCTTCCGGTCCTGCCGACCCCGCTTTCATCGCAGCCAGCGTATTGACGGGTGCAGGAACGGCATGGGTCGCGCTCAGGCTTGGAGGCATCTATAGCACGGTGTCTGCCCGTCAGGCCGTCATGTACACGACGGCCTCGTTCCTGTTCGCCTGCATGCTGTATTTCGTCGCCGTGGGGCTTCCTCCGAGCGTTGGGCTTGCTTTCACCGCGTCGTTGCCGGTCATCGCTGCCGTCTGCACCATGACGGTGGTCGATGAGCCCGTGATGAGGACTGAGGTGCCTCAGCGTACCCAGAAGTTGCCGAAGGGCTTCTTCTTCCGCTTGGTGGCGGCAATCGCCGTCTTTTCAGTCATCGTGGGGGTGACGCGCGGATTCTCGACCCTGACGCAGACGGTGGCGACGCTCGACAGCCAAGGGGTCATCATTGCCTTTGGCACGGCGGTGATAGCGATGCTGTTGTTTGTTTTGGTCGGTTTGACGGGTCGCGATTTCGACATCAGCCGCCTGTATTATCCCATTATCATCCTGGCTGCCGCTGGCATCCTGGTGGTGCCTTTGGTCGGTGATGCGGGAGCTTTTGAGAACCAGGTCATTGGCATAGCCTATTCATGTTTCATCATGCTTATCTGGTGTCTTCTCGCCCACGTGTCGTACATGTCGGGCCTCTCTGCGGTGCGGGTGTTCGGCTTTGGGCGCGGAGCCTCGGCTTTGGGCACGACGGTCGGCTGGCTTTTGGGGTCGCAGCTGATCGCAAGCCAAGAAAGCAATCCCTCGCTGATGGTCGGTGTGTCGATTGCCATGGTGTTCGCCTTGTTGATAATTTCTATGCTCGTGTTCAATGATCGCGCGATCGGCCAGGTGCTCAAACGGACGGCAGGCATTGAGGAAGCGCCGGGAGACGGGGTTGACGCCGGCCGTGTGCGCGACATCTTTCCCGTGAGCCTGCTGGAAGGGTCGAGCGGGGGCAGGGATGAGGCGGAAGAAGGGCCGTCTGAACAGCATCAAGCGGGAGCATGGGCGCGCCGGTGCCATGAGATCGCCGATCTCTACAAGCTTTCGCCACGCGAGCGGGATGTGCTGTTCCTCTTGGCAAAGGGGAGGACGATTGATTATGTGGCCGGCGATCTGGGAATTTCATTCAATACGGCGAAATCTCACATCCGTCATGTCTATGTCAAGATTGGCGTTCACACCCGCCAAGAGTTGCTTGATCTCATAGAGCAGGGCAGAATGGACCGCAGGGGCCGTCAGCGCCAGGGGTCCTCTTCGAACGGGGGCTCGGGATCGGCGGGGCGATCTGAATAGGGATCGTACCCGTCGTCGTCCTCGCCTGCAGCGCGAATGAAGGCATCGTGCGGTTCGCTCCGCGCGGCTGGAGCCTTGGAATGGAACGGCTTGCTTGGAGTGGTCGTCTGGTCGTCATCCTCGCCTTCAGGCGGGGTGACGACGGGATTGGTCTCGGAAGTTTCTGCAGGCATCGTGCATCCTCCTGTTCGTGATCATAGGGAAGACTCCATTGTACGGCAAGGTCGCAAGGAACGGCTTGCGGCCTTTGGCGCCGATTTTGCCGATTGCACGCTGGGTGAGGACGGTGCCTGATGCCTCTCGCTCGCGGAAACTTTCTGCAGAACCCAGAGCCTTGCCATGTTTTTCGTTGACTTTGCGAACTTTTCCGCGCTACACTGCAAAGGTTCGCTTTCAGAAGCCCCGTGAGGCAGTATGCGGAAGGGGCGTTGACCCGGGAGTCCAGACCTGAGGATACGCGTCGGTGTAGGAAGCCGATACCTGCAGCAACTGCACTTTTGAAAACCGACATGTCGCTTGGACGTCTGTGCGCCTTATTTGAGGTTGTCCTTGAAAAGAGTCGCCCGGAGGCGTGGCAAGCGGGATCCTGAGAACGCACCTGCGTTTCACAGGTAGAGGAACTGATGGAGGAATGGCAAGTGAAGACGTATTACGCGAAACCCAGCGAAGTTGAGCGCGAATGGGTCTTGATCGATGCGACTGACCAGGTTCTTGGTCGTGTCGCCGTCAAGGCTGCACGTATTCTGAAGGGCAAGCATAAGCCGCAGTATACGCCGCATATCGACACGGGTGATTTCGTGATCATCATCAATGCAGACAAGATCCGCGTGACGGGAACGAAGGCGACTTCGAAGGTCTATTATCGCCACAGCGGTTATCCCGGCGGCCTGAAGTCCGAAACATTTGAAGAGGCTATGGCCAAGCATCCCGAGAGGGTCATCGAACATGCCGTTAAGGGCATGCTTCCGAAGAACACCCTCGGTCGCGCCATGGGCAAGAAGCTCAAGGTGTATGCCGGTGCGGAACATCCGCATATGGCCCAACAGCCCCGCGAGATCAAGATGGAGGACTAACTCATGGCAGGTGAAGCTCTGTATTATGGCACCGGTCGCAGGAAGAACGCCGTCGCTCGCGTTCGTCTCGTTCCTGGAACCGGCAAGATAACGGTCAATGGTCGTGAGGCCGCCTCATACTTTGGTCGTGAGGCTCTGGTGAACTACGCAAAGATGCCGTTCAAGGTTACGGACACGACGGATCATTTCGACGTCGTCGCAACGCTTGATGGCGGCGGGATTTCGGGTCAGGCTGGCGCATTGCGTCACGGGATTTCCCGTGCCCTGCTTGCCGCTGGCGATTATCGTGCCGAGCTCAAGAAGGCTGGCTATCTCACGCGTGACTCCCGTATGGTCGAACGTAAGAAGTACGGCCTGAAGAAGGCTCGCAAGCGCCCGCAGTTCAGCAAGCGCTAGCATATCGCGGTCCAGCGACCGCACAGCATCGATGTTTGAGGCAGGGGCTGCGTTTGTGGCCCCTGCTGAGAAAGGAAGAGCCGAAACCTTTCAGGGGTTTCGGCTCTTCTCGTTTTCTTCGCGGACAAGACTTGAACCGTCGTCTCGCTGTGGAGGGCGATTGGCTGAGCCGGTGATCGGAGACATCCGTGCGGGAAGGCTAGTCCTCGCTCACATAGGTGAAAAACTTCGTGTCCTCCTCGAGGAGATGACCGACGATCACATCGTCGAACAAGAAGGAAAAGAACCTTCCAACCTTGAGGTTTCCTGCTGCGAGTTCCTGTCTGAGCTCGTACATGCTCTTCACGAGCTGCTGATGGATGTCTCGATGCGCTTCCGCATCGGGGTATCCGGCGGATGCGAGCACCTTCTCCTCCTGATCGAAATGGAACACGACATGGTCCATCAGGCGATCGACCGCTTGGGCTGTTTCGGGGCTCTTCCTGTCGCGCATCATCGCATCCATGACCCCGTTGCCGAGGACGACCAGCTTTTTATGCTGATCATCAATGGTGGCGTTCCCGCATTCCCATTCGGTCTTCCAGTCCAATCTCATCTGGATGAAAGGGATGGATTCGGGCCAAGCGAGCGAGGTGACTCGGTTCTTGCCTGCGTCCTTCGATTGAAACAGGGCATAATCGACTCGCTTGAACCAGCTTTCCCTCGTCTCTCCCTGCATGAACTCGATCACCCCGAAGCTGGCGGTCGTGCGCAGGCTGGGCTCGTTGTATCGGATGGCCTCGACGGCTTGGCGAAGCCTTCGAATGATCTTCTCGCCTGCGGACAGGTCGGTGTGCGGCATGAGGATGGCAAATTCCTCGCCCCCCCAGCGGGCGAAAATATCATATTTGCGCAGGAGTTTCTGTATCGTGGCTGAAATTTTTACCAGGACCTCGTCTCCCACGTCGTGTCCAAAGGAATCATTGATGCCCTTGAAGTCGTCGATGTCGATGAGGGCGATGGACAGGGGGTAGCGGTAACGACGGCAGCGGTCCGTCTCTTCCCCGACGCGCTCGTCGAAGTAATACCGATTGTACACTTGGGTCAGGGCGTCGCGAATGGCTATGTCTTGGAGCAGCCGATTCTTTCGATTGAGCTCTTCCGCAACGAACAACAGGGTTCTTTCGGAAGATCTCAACCGCTCGATGACCTTGCCCTTGCTCTCGATCTCAGAGGTAAGTTGGTTTTCCAGGTGCTTCCTGGCCGTTATGTCGCGGGCTATTCCCAGGATCCCCGGGGTGCCCGTCTGCTTGTTCTCGATGATCTTGACGACGACTTCGGCTTCGACGATTCTTCCGTCTTTTCCGTATATCTGATAGTCGTCGGAACGTGAGGGGACGTCCGGCTCTTTCTGCTGGGAGATGTTGGCTAACAAGAATTTCGCCGCCTTGTTGGCGCGTGTGAGGGATTCGGGGGTCAATATCTCCGCGAGGGATCGGTTCAGGGCCTCTTCCATGCTGACGCCGAGGAGTTTGGTGACCGATGGGCTCATATAGGCCATTTTGTTTGCGGCGAGATCATACAGCCAGATGCATTCCAACGCGTTCTCTGAAAGCAGGTGGTTCTCGTATTCGAGCCGTTCGAGCCGTTTCTGTATAGATGAATCCGACATCATGCATCCCTCATCAGCGCGTTCGAGGCCGCAATGCTGAACGGGCCGAGACTTTATCTGGGTCTCGCTCCATTCAGTCCACTCGTGGGCGGTCCAAGCCCATTGTAGCGTGTCAGGGCGATGAGGTGCCCTTGTCCTCGGTATTTCTTGGATAATCTCGCCGCAACGCAGGAGGGAGTCCTGGGGACAAGCCGCCATCCCTTGTTATGCGGGCGGCGGCTTGTCTTTTCCGTGTCTCTGACTGCACAGTTGCTCTCAGTGGTTCTGGGGACTTTTGCTGGTTGAGGTTGAGCAGCATTGCCCCATAGTAATTTCTATCGTGTTTTGACTTTTATGCTTGGGTGGGCGAAATGCGGGGCACAATTGGCATGGCTGCATATGGCATGTCGAGACAGCTGAACAATGCGAGCGCGATGCAACATATTGCTGCCGCTCCGCAAAGGGAGGCTGCACGGGTCGTTTGAAAACAGCTGAATTCCTAGCATGAGGGCAATGCATGAAGACCTTCGAACGACGAAACTCGCGAGGCCTCTTTTCGAAAATCCTCTCTCATAGTTTTGTAAAAATAATAATTAAACGAAATAGTAGATATAGTCTACAATAAGACATCGACTTCATAAGGGGAGGATCGGTGCCTATGGACGCAACGGTTTCAAGAATCATCGGCAAGGCTCTCGACGGGGGAGTGCTGACGGCGAAAGAGGGCATAGAGCTGCTCTCTTGGAATGACATGAGCGAGGAGGCGTCTGCGGTCAGGCTCGCGGGAAGGCGGTTGAGCGAGCGCACGCTGCCAAAGGCGGAGATACATGGGCAGATAGGGTTGAACGTCGGCTTGTGCCCGAAGGATTGCAAGTTTTGCTCCTTCGCCGTCAGCAACAAAGTGTTCGAAGATCCCAGCGAGGAGCCGCTCGAGACGGTGGTTGACTACGTCAGGCTTCTTGAGGAAAAGGGGGCCAATGCCATCTACCTCATGGCTACGGCAACCTATGACCAAGAGCAGTTCCTCGCTTACGCTCGCGCCGCCGCAGCGGCGGTCAAAGACACTACGCCGCTGGTCGCCAACATCGGCGACTTTGACTACGATTATGCCCGCGAATTGAAGAAGGTGGGATTCGCCGGCGCATACCATGTGATTCGCATGGGGGAAGGCTCGTTCACCCGTTGCTCGGTCGAGCAACGCTGGGCCACCATCCATGCCGCCCAGGATGCCGGATTGCTGCTGGGCTCATGTGTCGAGCCGGTGGGGCCCGAGCACACGCTGGACGTATATTCCGGCAATGTAGGTACACCTGTCCGCTGAACCGGGAACGTGATTCTCCCTATAGGAACAGAGTGGTCTCGGTGCTCACTTTCGGTACCGAGACCACTCTCGAGCTTATCTTCGCAGTGCTTTCCTCGCGCAATATTCGCGCATATTGGGACCTTCTATTT
>JAEZDJ010000094.1 GCA_023429565.1 Actinomycetes bacterium | reverse complement strand
CTCGTTGCCCGCGTCCGTTACAAGCTGATGGGCCGACAGACATGGACCGTTGTGGGCGTCTCGGTGCTCGCGTTCGTGTTCTGCGTGCTCGGCGTCTAGGCGAGAAGGAGGATGTGAATCATGATTGAAATGACGCTTTCAGTTCTCGCCACCGCCTCGATAGTCGTTCCGTTCATTGCGGCTCTGGTCATCGTGGTGAGCCCGCAACGTGCGGCGAAGTGGCTCTGCGTCGCGGCTGCTGCCGTTTCGACGGCGCTCACGATTGGCGTCTGGTGCGCCCTTGGCGGCAGCGGCGAGGAATCCGTTTCGGTGACGGTCGCACTGTTGGGCAACGCCGAGATACTGGGATTCGTGTTTGACAAGATGAGCGTGATGCTGGCCGCATGCTTTGTCAGCATTGGGCTGCTCATCTCTATCTATTCCATCGGGTATATGAACGCGGGCAACCGCGAGCATCCCGATGTGCCACGGAGAAGGTTCTATGCGTTCTTCACCGTGTTCATAGGCGCCATGGCCGGCGTCGTGTTCAGCTCGACAGTCATCGGCCAGTTGGTGTTCTTCGAGATCACCGGTGCCTGTTCGTGGGCGCTTATAGGCTACTACGGCACTCCGACGGCACGGAAGGCCGCGATGAAGGCTCTCATCATCACCCACATCGCATCTCTCGGCCTGTACCTTGCCGCAGGCGCGCTCTATCTGCAGACCGGCACGTTTGCCGTGGACGCCATTGCAGGGCTCGACGAGTGGTGGAAGGCGTTTGTGCTGCTGTGCGTTCTGTTTGCGGCTTGGGGCAAATCTGCCCAGCTTCCTCTGTACATGTGGCTTCCCTCGGCCATGGAGGCTCCCACGCCGGTCTCCGCCTACCTGCATGGCGCTTCCATGGTGAAGGTGGGCGTCGCGGTGTTCGCGCGTGAGCTCGTGGGGGCGGGTCAGGTACCGGAAATCGTGGGCTGGGTCGCCGTGGTCGGCGCCATCGCGACAATGCTGTTCAGCTTCTTCATGTATTTGCCCCAGAAAGACATGAAGCGCCTCTTGGCGTTCTCGACCATTTCCCAGCTGTCGTATATTTTCCTCGCGTTCGCGTTCTTTATCTTCGGAAGCAAGCTTGCCTTCGAAGGCGGCATCATGCATATATTCAACCACGCGTTTGCAAAAACCCTGTTCTTCTTGGTTGCCGGAGCATTCAGCTACACTTTGGGCACGCGCATGCTGCCCAAGATCAAAGGAGTGCTCAAGAAGCAGCCTCTGCTTGGCGTTGGCTTTGCCTGTGCGGCGCTCGCCATTGCCGGCGTGCCGCCCATGAACGGCTTCTTCAGCAAGTTCGCCATCTTTTCCGGAAGCTTCCAGGTTGCCGAAGGCAATTGGATTCTCATGGTCATCGTGATCGTCGCCCTGCTGGAGACGGTGGGCTGCTTCGCGTGGTTTCTCAAATGGATGGGCAGCGTGTTGCCGGGTGAGCCGTCCGAGACGGTCGCCGCCGCAGCACCGGTGCCCAAGCCTATGGTCGGTGTGTTTGTGGTCCTGATCATCATGACGGTGGCGTCGAGCTTCATCGCCGCAGCATGGTTGGGGTGAGGAGACGAAATGACTGGATATTCGTTAGTAAACATATTGGGAGGCTTGCTCATCGTCACCTCGATGCTCGTCGTGTTGGCCAAGACTCCGCGGCGGGCGGCATACCTGTATGCCGCGCAGTCGCTCGTGATCGTGTCGATGTTTGTGGCACTGGGGGCGACGACGGGATCTGAAGAGCTTTTCACCTGGGCTGGCACGGCGTTTGTCACCAAGGTTCTCATCGTTCCCGGCATCATCCTGTTCACCGTTCGCAAGATGGGTGACGCGGGTGCTGGCCTTGAACCGAAACTCTCAGCGGTGAAGACCATCGTGGTCATCGCCATAGAAGTGTTTCTGTGCTTCGTGGTTGTCCAGGGCGTGCAACTTCCCATGGCCGAAGAAGTCAAGCCCGCGCTTGCCATATCGCTCGCCCACTTCTTCATCGGCCTCACGTGCATCGTCACGCAGCGCAACATCGTGAAGCAGATTTTCGGATACTGCCTCATGGAGAACGGCTCCCATGTGACCCTGGCCCTGTTGGCTCCTCAAGCCCCCGAACTCGTCGAGGTCGGCATAGCGACCGATGCGTTTTTCGCAGTCATCATCATGGCCATCATGGCGTTGCGCATCTACCACACTGCCCACACGCTTGACGCTGACGATCTCATGGAATTGAAAGGGTAGGGGATGGCCGTGGATTATTCAATGTTGGTCGTCGTGTTGATGGCGGTGCCGCTCGTCGCGTCACTCGTCATGGCTGTGCTCCCGTCGAAAAGCGTGCCGCGTGGCGTGTACGAGGCCATTCATCTTGCATCGCTCGCTGCGGTGCTCGCGCTTTCGCTTTTCTTGGTCTCGGAGGTCATCTTTTCCGGCCGCACTATCGAAGCGGTTGGCCTCTGGTTCCACCTCGATGCTCTTGGCAGCGTGTTTGTCGCCCTTATCGGCGTGGTCGGCTTTTTGACGGGATTCTATTCCCTGTCGTACATCCGCAATGACGTCAAGATCGGGCATATGGATGCCTCGCACGTCAAGCAGTACTATGCGTTCTTCAGCCTGTTTGTGTTCTCCATGCTCGTCGTTGCCCTGTCCAACAACATCATCATGATGTGGGTTGCCATCGAAGCGACCACCTTGTCGACGGTGTTCCTCGTGGGTGCCTACACGACGAAGCTCTGTCTCGAAGCCGCGTGGAAGTACATCATCGTATGCACGGCCGGGGTTGCGTTTGGGCTCTATGGCACGGTTCTCGTGTATGCCAACGCAGCTGATGTCATGGCCGATCCCCATCAGGCGGTTTTCTGGACATCCCTGCTGCCCTATGCCTCTCAGTTCGATGTCGTGCTGATGGAGATCGCCTTTGTGTTTGCAGCTATCGGATTTGGCACGAAGGCGGGACTTTTCCCCATGCACACCTGGTTGCCCGATGCTCACTCGGAGGCGCCGAGCCCGGTTTCGGGCCTGCTGTCAGGTGTGTTGCTGAAATGCGCCATGCTCATTATCATTCGTTTCTACATCTTGGCAATCCAAGCCATCGGCCCGACGTTCCCGCAAGTCACCATGTTGATCTTTGGGATTTCCTCCGTAGTCGTGGCGGCATTTGCGGTGTTCGCCCAAGACGACATCAAACGCAAGCTGGCTTACAGCTCGTGTGAAAACATCGGAATTGTCGCGCTCTGTCTGGGTTTTGGCGGTCCCCTTGGGGTGGCGGCGGCGTTGCTGCACTGTGTCGTGCATGGGTTGACGAAGGCGCTTATGTTCTGCCTGTCGGGAAATCTGCTCATGAAATACGGGACACGCGATCTCAAGGCCATCAAGGGAGTTATCCAGGTTGCCCCGGTCACGGCGGTGCTTTTGTGCATGGGATGTTTCGCTCTTTCGGCATTTCCTCCCTTTGCCCTGTTCATTTCTGAGGTCATGGCTTTCGTCGCGGGAATTGTCAGCGGCAATCTCTGGATCGTCGTCATCATGGCCTTGGCCCTGACGATCGTCATCGCTGCATTTGTGAAGGTGGCTGCCGGCTCAGCTCTGGGAAAGGCCCCGGAGGGCATGGTGAAAAAGGATGTTGGCGCTCTTGCGCTTGCTCCGGAAATCGTGCTTGTTGTGATGATCCTGTGGTTCGGGATAGCCCTGCCTCAGCCGGTGCTTGAGGGGATAGAGTCCGCGACAGCCATCGTGCTGCAGCAGGACACCGACGTGCTGCACCAAGCCCCTCTGTTCAAAGACCTGTTTGCCGCGACCGATCAGACGCATGTGTCTGCGTCGGTAGAGGAGTGAAGTCCTGTGAAGAATATTGCTGAGAAAAAACGTGCGGGCGAGAGCCATATCGAGGCGGTGCGTGAGCGTTTCCCCGGTGTCCTGAAAGATGTCGCTTGGCAGGCGGAAACCCAGGTTACCGCCACCGTCGCCACCGACTCCCTGCCTGACGTGGTTGAGTTTCTGTACTTCGGTCGCGGAGGCTGGCTTCCTATGATGGTGGGGAACGACGAGCGGCCTCTGAACGGGCATTATGCGTTGTACTATATACTGTCCATGGAAGAGGATGATCCGTGCTACTGCGTGATTCGCGCAGAGGTCGACCCGACAACCTGCGAATTCCCTTCGGTCACGCCTCGCGTGCCGGCCTGCGTGTGGAGCGAGCGCGAGGTGCGTGACATGTTCGGCCTCCATCCGGTGGGTCTTCCTGACGAGCGACGTCTTGTGTTGCCCGATGATTGGCCTGATGGGCTTTATCCGCTGAGAAAAGACTCGATGGACTACCGCAAGCGTCCGACGCCGGTTTCAGACGTGGAAAACTACTCGTTTTTAGCAGACACCGGAGACCATGAGACCACTGAGGTGCCCATGGGTCCGCTGCATATCACCTCTGACGAGCCGGGACATTTTCGTCTGTTTGTCGAGGGCGAGGATATCATCGACGCTGACTACCGCCTGTTCTATGTCCATCGTGGGATGGAGAAGGTTGCCGAGTCACGGTTGAACTATGACGCAGTCACGTTCTTGGCCGACCGCATCTGCGGCATCTGCGGGTGTGCCCATTCCGTCGCCTATGCGGAGGCTGTCGAAAACGCCCAGGGCATCGTCGTTCCCGTGCGAGCGCAGTTCATCCGCGCCATTGTGCTTGAGGTCGAACGACTTCACTCCCATCTGCTCAATCTCGGTCTTGTCTGTCACTATTGCGGGTTTGACACGGGCTTCAACCACTTCTTTCGCGTTCGTGAGAAGTCGATGGATTTGGCCGAGCTTCTGACGGGCCATCGCAAGACGTACGGACTGAACCTCATCGGGGGAGTCCGCCGTGACATTCTGTCTGAGCAGCGTCTGGCAACCGTGAGGCTGGTCGATGAGTTGCGCGATGAGGTCAAGGCGCTTGTGGAGGAGCTCATGTCAACGCCGAACTTCCTTGCCCGAACGGAGGGCGTCGGCATCCTTGACCGCCGCGTCGCCCGTGCCTTCAGCCCGGTGGGCCCGTGCGTGCGTGGCAGCGGGTTTGCCCGCGACGCGCGTTTCGACCATCCGTTCTCGGGATACAAGAGTCTCCAGGGATCCTTCAAAGCGCGCGTCCATGACGGATGCGACGTGAAGAGTCGTACCCTTGTCAGGATTGAGGAATTCCTCGACAGTCTCGACATGATTGAAAATTTGCTTGAGAACGCACCGGCCGGTCCCATCCTGACGGAAGACTGGACCTATACTCCCCACAAGTTTGGGTTGGCGGTGACGGAGGCTCCCCGTGGCGAGGACGTGCACTGGGCCATGGTGGGAGACAACCAGAAATGCTATCGATGGCGCGCAAAGGCGGCAACCTACAGCAACTGGCCGGTGCTGCGTTACATGTTCCGGGGCAACACCATCTCGGATGCGGCACTTATCGTGGGCAGCATCGATCCGTGCTACTCATGCACGGACCGCGTGACGGTGGTGGACGTTCACAAAAAGACGAGCAAGGTGCTGACGAAGACGCAGCTGGAGTCATACTGCCGCCGCCGCACCCATTCTCCTTTGAAGGATTAGGGGGCTGCCATGCTGAAAACGCTGCAAAATATTATAAAAACCGGAGAGGCGACGGTGAAATATCCGTTTGCGCCCCTGGAAACCGCACCGAACATGCGGGGCAAGCCCGAACACGATCTCGAGCGATGCATCGCTTGCGCCGCCTGCGCCGTGGCCTGCCCACCCAACGCCATACAGATGCACACCGATCTTGATGCAGGAACCATCACCTGGTCAATCAATTATGGGCGCTGCATTTTCTGCGGGCGGTGCGAGGAGGTGTGCCCGCTCGAGGCCATCAGGTTGGGGACGCAGTTCGAACTGGCGGTCATGAGCAAGGATGATTTGAGGGAAACCTGCACCTATCGGCTGCAGGCGTGTTCGGAATGCGGCTCGTACTTCGCGCCGCGCAAGGAAATAGACTATGCTGCCCGGATACTGTCACATGCGCAGCCTGGCCCTGGCGTGCCTGAAGCGCGCGAGCTCATGGGCGTGTGTTCCAGTTGCAAGCGCCGCGCCGACGGCTTGGCCGCGCAGCGTGGCTCGGATGCGCAAGGAGGGCGATGATGGCTGAGACGTTCATGGTTCCTGAGAGCCTTCAGCACCGGCTCCAGCAAAAGGAGCTCGATGAAAAGATCGTTGCCGCGAAGGCGGCGCTTCTGAACGACATCAAGCGTTCGGTGTACATCTACCGTGTTGACTGCGGCGGATGCAACGCGTGCGAAATAGAGATATTCGCCACCATCACGCCTGTGTTCGACGCTGAGCGGTTTGGCATCAAGAATATGGCAAGCCCGCGGCATGCGGACATTCTCGTGTACACGGGGGCCGTCACGCGTGCCATGCGCATGCCGGCAGTCCGCGCGTATGCGGCAGCGCCGGATCCGAAACTCGTGGTGAGCTATGGGGCATGTGGGTGCACAGGAGGCATTTTCCACGACAACTACTGTGTATGGGGAGGCACGGACAAGCTGTTTCCCGTCGATGTGTATATTCCCGGTTGCCCGCCATCGCCAGCTCAGACCATCTATGGGTTTGCCATAGCCTTGGGCCTTCTGGGACAGAAGATCCACGCAACAGATCTGGTTGAGGGAAAGGACGAGCAGGCGCCGCTGCTGCATGGGGGCATTCCGTATCGGCTGCGCGTGCAGCTGGAGCGCGAGGCTCGTCGCATGGCTGGGTATCGCTATGGACGCGACTTGGTCGACGAGTTCATGGGTGCCCTTGAGCCAGCTGATGGAGATGTCTTTTCCTCGCTTGCATCGCTCATCGCGCGCGAGGGCGACCCGCGGAAGGTTGAGATCTATTCTGACCTCCGATCCCTGGTGCGTGCAAAAGTGATAGGAGTCGACGCATGATGACGGAAGCTTCATCTTTGCCTGCCGTCTCGTTCTTCCGCTTGACGAAGAAGTTTGTCGACAGTGAGGCGTCGGTGCCTGAGGAGGCTTGCGACGTGTTGTATTACACGTTGGCCGTCGGGCATCACACGGGCGTCATCGATTGTTTTGAAGAGGCTCTCTCGATGCCGCTTGATGCCTATAGACGCATTGCTAGCCATCTTGATGACGATGTTTCGCGCCGCAAGCTGGAGGGAGTCATGCGGTTTGGTGAGATTGAAATCAACAAATCCCATGTGCCGGGACTGCTTGCCGCAGCGCGCGGAGCGCTCCTGACGCTCGATGTCTGTGGCGACGGAGGACCATCCAAGCCTGTTCTTGAGAAGGACGATGTCAAGCGCCTGACTGCCCTTATGGATTTGCTTCTCAAGGTGCGTGATGAGCCTTCGGTGTATCTCATGGTCAGGAGGACGGCATGAGCAATATGATTTTCACGGCGGGAAGCGTGCTTCGCGGCGATGACGCCGCTGGCCCCATGCTCGCGAAAATGCTGGAAGACGGTCCTGTCGACGGGTGGGAGGTGGTTGATGGCGGCCAAACGCCCGAAGACGATCTGGCGGTCATCCGACGGAAAGAGCCGGAGAGGATACTGTTTGTCGACGCCGCCCAAATGGGTCTTGAGACGGGTGCGGTCAGGCGGTTGACGGCGCAGGATGTGGCGACGCAGTTTCTCATCACCACGCATTCCCTGCCGATCACCTTTCTTCTGAATGAACTCGATCGAATATGTGATTTCGTGACATTCCTCGGCATTCAGCCGGGAACCATTGATTT
>JAEZDJ010000080.1 GCA_023429565.1 Actinomycetes bacterium | reverse complement strand
GCCGTCCGGCCAACAACCATCGACCCTACAGCTCAAGGAAATCTTTCCTGAATCCCTGGGGTTTGGTGGTGCGGCCGAGTGAATCCCCAGCTAATGCTGCGAGCTGATGCCGCGAGCGCGAGAAATGGTAGGGTCCCGCGCTCGCGGCATCAGCTCGCTAACCATCTGAACAGGCTCTTTGATCTGGTGGCTGATATATGGGTAAAGCGTTGGGGCCGGAAACCTTGCCATTTCTCGCGCTCGCGGCTCGAAGTGGGGCGAATCAGCCATGCGACCAAAGTGGCCAAAGTGGCGCGGCCGGCGATGCGGCCCAAAGTGGCGCGGCCGGCGATTCGCAGCTTACAGCACCGAAGTCGCCACGATGACGATGGCCGTGGTCAACAGGCCTGACACCGCGATGGAGACGCCGCTCATGGCTCCCTCCAGCTGACCCATTTCAAGCGCCTTCGTCGTTCCCACCGCATGGCTGCAGGTGCCGATGGCGACGCCTTTCGCAATGCCGTCACGCACGTGGAACACCCGGCTCATGAGAGGTGCGGTTATGGCTCCCAGAATGCCTGTGACGATGACGGCGGCAACCGTGATGGACGTGATGCCTCCCAGCTGCTGGGACACGGCGATGGCGATGGGGGTCGTCACCGATTTGGGCACAAACGAGAGGGCCAGCGAATCCCCCAGGCCCAGGAGCATGCAGAGCGTGTAGGCACTCGCCATGGAGACGACCGATCCCACCAGACAACCGGCGAATATCGGTACGAAGTGCTCCTTGAGCACCTGGCGCTGACGGTACACCGAGTAGGCGAGCGCAACGGTGGCCGGCCCGAGGAAAAACGAGATGGCCTGCACGCTCTGCTCGTAGGAGTCAAGGGGTATGTGCAACACGCCGAGGACCGCAATTATGAGCACGACGGTGACAAGCAGAGGATTGAGCAGGGGTGACCGCACCTTTTCGTAAAGAAGCACGGACAGCTTGAACACGCCAAAGGACAGTGCCGTTCCAATGGCGAGGATCAGGATGGATGACAACATGTTCAGCGGACCTCCCCACCATCGGAAGCCCGGCGTGCCGTGCGCCTCGCCAGCAGCCGGGAGACGAGGATGACCGTGTACGAGGTGGCAAGAAACACCAGCACGGTGGTGATCACGCAGACGAATGCAAACTTTGCCGCGTTGTCTGCCAGAAGCGAGACGCAGCCCATGATGGCCACGCCTGCCGGGATGAAGAACAGGGACATGTTGTCGAGCAGGTAGTCGCAGGCGTGATCCACGTGCCGAGGCTTCAGCGCCCCCGTTCCCAGCAGGGCGAGGAGCAGCACCATGCCAAGGATGTTACCGGGCAGGGACAGGGGCAAGATGCTGGCTATCCCGCATCCTGCGGCATAGACGGCTACGAGCAAGCCCAGCTGAAGGGCGAAGCGAAGAATGCGTTTGGCGGTTGTCTTCGTTTTCGATTTGAAGGCGCCGAGCCGACTGGCCTGCAAGGGTGCACGTTCAGAAGCGCCGGGTGCGGCGTCGATGGTCTGCTTCACGATGAGAGTCCTTTGGCGATGTAGGGGCTCTGGCGACGCGCGTGACTTGCTTTTCATGCGTCGCCAGAGCCCCGAATCTGTCAGTGTTCGCCCTCTATTGTAGAACCGGCTGATTTTCGATCCAGCCTCGGTCCGAGTTTTTACGTGAACGACACAGCGTCTCACAGGAACGACACAGAACGCGGGTGCGAGCGGTTGTCGATGTGCCGCGGAACGGCGACCAACTTGTTGCGCAGAGATCGTGGTGAAGAGGCTGGCGGTCCCGAAGGACTTTGGGAGGAGCCCTCCCTGCGTGATCGGCCGGGGCGGAGACGGGGCCGGGCGGAGCCCCCGGGGCCTTTAGCCGCGTCCTTCCAGGGGAGGGGAAAAGAAACGGGCCCACTTTGAGGGGCCCGTTTTCGAATGGTCGATAGGCAAGACTTCGGTGCGGCATGGGAGGGTGCTCTTGTGCCGACGGCGGCTCAGTCTTTAGCGCCGACGAGGGCATTCACGAAAGCAGAGACGACGCTGATGACGATGCTGGCGACGAAGGCGCTGCCAAACGAGTCGATGATCAGGCCCACTTGGAAAATGCCGTTAGCCAGCCAGGCGGCAATGTAGAGCATGAGCGTGTTTATCACCAGGTAGAAAATTCCCAACGTGATGACGGTGATGGGAAGGCTGAGTATCTGCATGAGAGGCTTGATGCTGATGTTGATCAGAGACAGGATCAGGCCAAAGAGGGCAATGCCAATCCAGGCGTCAGATCCTCCCAGTATGTCCATTCCGGGCACGATCCATACGGCGACGCCTACGGCAACGGCTGTCACAAGCCAGCGAATGATGAAGTTCATGCGTGCGTCCTTTCCGTGAAAGACAAAGTTCCCGCACTATAGCATACCGTCCTGGCCAGCGTGCGAAAGGTCATGCAAACGTCAAGCATTGAAGTGCGGATGAATCGCCTTGTCAGGAGGAGGGTCGTCCGGCTCTTCTTTCGCATGGCCTCAGAAGCGCAGCGACAGGCAGCTCAGGCCGCCGTCGAGCTTGCGGTATTCCGACGTGTCGACGGTTAACGTCTCATATCCGGCATCCTGGATGGCCCTGAGCACGGCCGGATAGCCCTCGGGCACGATGACGCGGCCGTTGACCCAGATGCAATTTGCGGCATAGGATTCGTCTTCGGGGATCTCGATCTTGTCGAACTCCTCGAAATCGGGTTTCGTCACGAATTCTCCGGACACCAGCATGGTGTTGTCCTCAAGGTAGTTCACGCCGGTCTTTAGATGCAGCACGTGTTCCAGCGGGACCTCGGATCCGCTGAGCCCCCATCCTTCGAGGATGTCGATGAACTGCCGGATGCCCTCCTCGTTGGTGCGCGCTGACCGGCCGACGTAAAAGTGGTCGCCAACCATCATGACGTCGCCACCTTCGAGCGTGCCGGGGTCGGTGATGCGTGCGATGTTCTCATCGTCGAAAAAGGCACGAACAGCCGGTTCGATCTCGATCTTCTCCCCATTTCGACTGGCGGCGCCCGGATTGGTGATGATGGCTCCCCTGCTGGTCATGACTGCCGGATCCTCGACGAAACACGAGTCGGGGAATTGCTCGAGGGGAGGCAGGACGGTCACGTCGACGCCGCACCTCTCCAGCGCGTCGATGTAGTCGTCATGCTGCTTGAGCGCGAGATCATAGTCGGGCTTGCCAAGCTCAGGGGCAGAGGTGATGCCCTCCATCAGCGATCTTGCCGGACGGCGGACGATGACGTTCTTGAACTGGGTCATGGCATGCTCCTCGGTGACGGTCTTGGATAGGGCAAGCTGAAAAGTTCCCCGCACGTCTGCTTGGCGGCGGGGTCGTTCTTTCTCGGTATGCTTCCTGCATCGTATAGTCGTCCTTCCTTTCAATCAAGTGAAAACGCGAAACTGTTGCCGGCTGCTGCGAACTGCGTCAAGTTTTCGGACGTGACGACGTGTCCGCGCGGCCCGTGCGTCGGCGGATCGCGATTGCCGCCTGGATGCTCCGATAATGTTGGTATTTGGCAGAGCTTGTTGTTCGAGGGCCCCTTGGGGCGCGGCGGCTGCCTTCTGTGCTATATTGTGAGCATGAAAGCAGAAAGAACTGACGGAAAAATGGCACGTCAAATCCACTCATCAAAAGCAAATACCTGCGATCCTTCGGACGCCGAAGCGATGAGTTGTGCAGTCGAGCGGCAATGTGGGGCTTGTCAACATTTGTCCGTTTCGTATCCAGAACAGCTCAAGCGCAAGGACGAACGCATCGCCGATCTGTTCAGGGATGTGGTCGACCCGGCCTGTCTTCTTCCCATCAAGGGAATGGAGAACCCCTATCATTACCGGAACAAGGTGGTCTCGCCCTACGCCCGGGGCAAGAAGCTGCCTTCCAAGGGTGCGCGGAACGCTTCAGGAGCCTCTGGGGCGCGTGGCGGCAAGTCCAAGCATGATGGAGGCCGGGCCTCTCGGGCTGCGGGAGCTCGCTATGAGATTCTCTGCGGAATGTACGCTGCGGGAACGCATCGCATTGTGCCGACCGACGGATGCCTCATTGAGAACGAGGAGGCGAAGCGCATCATTCTCGCAGTTCGTGGCCTTATGCCGAAATTTGGGCTGACTCCCTACGACGAAGACACGGGCAGCGGTTTCCTCCGTCATGCCGTCGTTCGCGTTGGGCACACGAGTGGCGAGATACTGGTCACCCTGGTGACGAATGGCCGGGAGTTTCCGGGGTCGCGTGCCTTCTGCCGTGAGCTCGTGCGTCGTTGCCCGGGCATCACGACGGTGGCCCAAGTCGTCAACACGCGGTCCACGAACGTCATCATGGGCGAGGAGGAGCATGCGCTCTATGGACCGGGATTCATCCTCGATCGCTTGTGCGGATTGAGCTTTCGGATATCACCGCGATCATTTTATCAAGTGAATGCAAGCCAGACGGAGGTCCTGTACCGCCGAGCTTTGGAGCTTGCCGCGTTTTCGGGCACCGAGCATGTCATCGATGCCTATTGCGGAACGGGAACCATCGGCCTTGTTGCGGCAAAAAACGGGGCTGCCCATGTCGTCGGGGTTGATTCGGTGTCTTCTGCCATTCGCGACGCGCGCGCGAACGCCCGTCACAATGGCGTGGACAACGCTTCCTTCGTCGAGGCGGACGCCGGCGCATTCATGGGCGAGCTCGCTTCCGCGGGAGAGCAGGTGCAGGTGGTGCTCATGGACCCTCCCCGTGCCGGGGCAAGCGAGGAATTCCTCGCGGCTCTCGCCGAGCTTGCCCCTGAGCGCGTCGTCTACATTTCGTGCAATCCTGAGACCCAGGT